>DSCO01000028.1 GCA_011049045.1 Methanomicrobia archaeon
ACAGGAAGCCCCACTCATCCGTCACCGTGTAGTTGAACGCGCCCACGGTCGCGGCTGCGTCCAGTGCCCCGAGCGCCGTCGTTTCGTTCACCTCATGCTCGTTGCCACTATTGTGCGCCGTCACGGTGATCGTCGTTCCGTTCGTCAGGCTCACGTCACCCCGCCAGAGAATCTCCTGCTGCTCCCTGTTCACGGTACCACTGGAGCTCTCGTCAGGAAGCGCGCTCGCCATCGCAGGCAGTGCCGCAATCCCGACAAACAGAAAGATACTAAAGAGCAGCATACGTTTCATGCCAAAAGAATCCACTCGTGTTCTCATTTGCTACCGCCTCTCACCAAATCATGGCGCGCGGGGTATAAATACCCCAGATTATGGATCACATGTATTATCCAAATAGCTAAGAACCGCAGCAGGTAACACGACGGGCGATGAGGGTAAACGCGCCGTATTTAGCCGATCATCGTCCCGATGCCTTCATCAGTGAAGAGCTCGAGGAGGATCGAGTGCGGCTTGCGGCCGTCGATGATATGCGCGGTGACGCCGCCTTCAGCGGCACGGAGGCCTGCCTCAACCTTCGGGATCATGCCCGCACCAATGACTTTCTTGGCAATGAGCTCCTGGAGCTCGAGGGGCGTTGTCCGGGCTATTAAGGTGGTTAGGTCGTCGGGATCACTCAGCACGCCGGGGACATCGGTGAGCAGTATCAGCTTCTTCGCCTTGATCGTGACCGCGATCTCGCCGGCGACGGAATCGGCGTTGACGTTGAGGCTATTGCCCGCGGTATCGACGGCGATGGGCGAGATCACGGGAATATAGCCCTGCTCGCTCGTGAGCGTGAGGATCTCCGCGTTGATCGCCTCGATCTCGCCGACCCACCCGAGGTCGACCTCCTGCTCCTCGCCCGCGCGGCCGACCTTCTGCTTCCGCTTCTTCTTCGCCACGATCAATGCGCCATCGTTGCCCGAGAGCCCGATACTTTTGCCGCCGTGCTTGCCAATGAGGGAGACGATGCGCTCGTTCATGTTACCCACGAGCACCATCTGCGCGATCTCCATGGTCTCGTCGTCCGTAATACGAAGCCCGCCGACGAAGGTGGGCTTCTTACCCAGCCGCTCCATCAGCCGCGTAATCTCAGGGCCGCCGCCGTGCACTACGATGGGGCAGATGCCAACGAAGCGGAGCAGCACCAGATCCTGCGTGATCTTGTCCATGATACTTTCATCGACTAATGCATGCCCGCCCATCTTGATCACGATCTTCGAGCCGTAAAACTCACGAATATACGGCAACGCCTCGATCAGGACCTCTTCTCGTTTCATTGCGCCTGCCTGCTTCTCGTTAGTCTAGTTCTAGAATACAAGAGGTCGAAAGCCCTTTAAAGCTTTTTGTCGAGGGAGGACGAGCAGACTACTCGCGCCACGTGACCTCGACATCATCGGGACGGTAATTGGGCCGCACCTGCGACTGCTCGATCGGCGTTATCGAACCGCAGGTGAGCATGAGCAGCCCGAGATAAGCGATCATGATCCCGTTATCGCCCAGGAACTTCTTCGCGGGGACGAAGAACCGTCCGTCACGATCCTCGGACATCGTCTGGAGCATCTGCTGCAAACGCCGATTCGCACCCACGCCGCCGGCCAGCAGCAGCTCATCCTTACCGAGATGCCCCATTGCGCGCTCCGTGACTTCCGTGAGCATGGCGAATGCCGTCTCCTGGAAGGAATAGCAGATATCAGCTCGTGCCCCGGGCTGTTTATCATAGGTCTCCTTTGCCGCCGTTGTGAGCCCGGAGAAGGAGAGATCCATGCCCTTCACGACATAGGGCAGCTCGATATAGCTTCTACCCTGTAAGGCCAGCTCCTCGATCTTCGGGCCGCCGGGATGGCTGAGCCCGAGGTGCCGGGCGAATTTGTCGAGCGCATTGCCGATGCCGATATCGAGCGTCTCCCCGAATATCCGGTAGTGGCCGGCACGGTAGGCGAGCACCTGCGAGTTTGCACCGCTGACGTACAAAACCACCGGATCGTTCGTCTTGCACTGCCAGCGGCCCACCTCAATATGCGCGATACAGTGATTCACCCCCAGTAACGGCCGTTTCAACGTGAGCGCGAGCGCCCGTGCTGCGGTTGCGACGGTACGGAGACAAGGACCCATGCCCGGGCCCTGAGAGAAGGCGACGCCGTCGATCTGGCTCAAGGAGAACTCAGGGTAGGTCTCCTGCGCTTTGCGGAAGACGCGCGAGATGACCGCTTTTAGTTCCGTGGCATGATGCTGCGCGGCCTCACGGGGATGAATGCCGCCGTATTTCGGCTGATAGGTCGAGACGGCCTCGGCTAGTACGTCAGACTCATCGACGAGTGCCGCACTGAGGTTCCATGCAGTGCCTTCGAGGCCTAAGATGAGCGTCATTTCTCGTTCCGTGCGCCTGCTGGATGGAGACCGTTTCCCCATTCTTACAGAAGCGTCGCGGCAAGATAGCTTTAAGTATGTTGAAACACACCATAAGATGGTAGCACAGACGGTGCTCTTCTTAGAACGAATGATCGCGGAGTCTTATGACGTCGTTGTGGTCGGTGCAGGCCCTGCGGGCAGTTACACGGCGAAGACCGCTGCGGAGCACGGTCTGGACGTGCTGCTCATCGAGCGCAACGCGGAGATCGGTGTGCCGGTGAAGTGCGCGGAAGGCGTGAGCAGGGAGATCGAGCGGTATGTGGAGCTTGATCCGCGGTGGATCTGCACGGAGGTGAAAGGCATATCCACGTACGGCCCAGACGGCACGGCGGTGACGCTCTCGGTTGAGGGCTCTGACATTGCGGGTTACGTGCTGGAGCGGCGGCTCTTTGACAACTATCTGGCGCAGCAGGCGGCGCGTGCGGGTGCCGAGGTGCAGGTGAAGACGCAGGCCTATGACCTGGTGCAGGAGAACGGGTACGCAAAGGGCGTGTACGTGCGGACGCCAGAAGCTAACGAGCGGCGCATTTTGGCGGATGTTGTGGTCGGTGCGGACGGTGTAGAGTCACGGGTGGGCCGCTGGGCGGGAATCGATACGCGATTGCCCCTATCAGACGTATGCACCTGTGCGGAGTTCCTTATGAGCGATATCACTGTAGACGAGCACTATTTGGAGACATACTTCGGCCGTGAGATCGCGCCAAAGGGCTATCTCTGGATATTCCCGAAGGGCAAGCGCTGCGCGAACGTCGGACTAGGAATAGGCGGTGACGTCTCTGGTGAGGGGCATCGCGCACGCGATTATCTGCGCTCGTTTGTCAAGCACCGGTTCCCGGACGGCAAGGTGCTGGCGGAGATCTATGGTGTGGTGCCCCTGAGCGGGCCCGTTTACGAGACCGTTGCGAACGGTGTAGTTTTAGTGGGCGATGCGGCACGGCACGTGCAGCCGATCACGGGCGGTGGAATTCTGCAGGCGGTCCAGGGCGGCAGGATCGCGGGCGACGTGATTGCGAAGGCCGTGAAAGAGCAGAACGTCTCGAAGAAGCGATTACGGGAATACGAGAAACGGTGGAAGCGCGAGTTCGGGCGGGTGCTCGAGGTGGGCTTGAAGGCGAAGAACATCGTGCTGAACCTGAACGAGCAGGAGCTGACAAAGTTCTTCCAACCCCTCGGCGGCGAGATCAAGCTGAAAGAGTACAGTGAACGCGCGTTTTTGAAGACGCTCATCATGAAGAATCCACGGATTCTCGTGAGTCTCGTGAAGACGATCTTTTGACCGTGGGCTGTGATAAGTCTGAGGCCATGATGGCGGCGAGGTGCATCAATCGAGATGCGCTGCTCTCCACGTTGAACAACGTGCATTGTGACCGTTTCATCGCGTTTGAACTGAAACGGTCGGTATCCCGCACCGCGGATGAAGCGCCCACCGCAGTTACCCGAATCCCTCACGCTAGAGCAGCCTCACCACAAGGTTGATAAGAAGAATGGTGGGTATCAAAAATTTGATGATGCCCGTGAACAGCTTCTGCGCCACTCTGCCGCCCCTAATCTCCTTGAAGATGATCCGCGAATCGAGAAACCAGCCTGCAGTTATGCTTAAGATCAGGCCTGCTAGTATGAGTCCGATCGTGCCGAATAGGAAATCCTTGAGGTCGAGAAGAGGCGTACCGAACAGTTCTAATTTGAGGGCGGTGTAGCTCAATGCTGCGGGGAGCCCGGTAAGCATGATGAGTAATGAAGCCACAGTAGCCGCCTTTTTACGCTCGAATCCATACTGATCAATAAGGGTCGCTACTGGCACTTCGAGCATGGAAACCGAAGAGGTTATAGCAGCGAAGAAAAGCAGTAAGAAGAATACAGCGCCCAGGAAAAGCCCAAAACGCAGTTCCTGGAATACGGGTGGCAGAGCAACAAAGGCAAGCTGCACTCCTGATGCAGGGTCGAGACCGAACGAGAAAACCAGGGGGAATATCACGATTCCTGATAGAATTGCGATAAACAAATCGGATATCGTTATGATACCTGCGCTTTTCGCAATGTGCTCCTCCCGCATATAGCTACCGTAGGTGAGCAGGATACCAAAACCCACGCTCAGCGAAAAAAATGCCTGACCAAATGCTGCAGTCCATACAAAGGGGTCAGTAAGCCGTTCGAAGTCCGGGGTGAGATAGAACCGCATGCCCTGACCAGCACCGGGCAACGAGAGTGAAAAGGCAAGGAGTAGCAGCAGCATGATGAACAGGAGCGGAATAAGTATTTTGGCCATTTGTTCGATTCCCCCCTTCACACCTGCCATGACCACAAAGAAGGTTATGCCGCCTGAGCACAGGAAGAAGAGCAGCGGATAATACGATGCGGTGAAGACCGAGAAAGGCACGGAGATGTCAGCGATGAAGAAGAGTGAATAGGCGAGCACCCAGCCGGTAATTACCAGATAATAGCTCAGGATCATACTGATGCCGAGGACGATGAAGATGCCCGCTATTCTGAACCTTTTTCCTATGGCGCTGAACGTCGGCACCACCGAGGTCTGGAAATGCCTTCCCAGAGCGAACTCGAGCATCATGAGCGGCATGCCAAAGAGAAAAACCGCGATGATGTACGGGATCAGGAATGCTCCGCCGCCATTTTCGCCCACGATATACGGGAACCGCCAGATATTACCGATACCCACTGCGGAGCCAATGCTGGCAAGGATAAAACCGATGCTCGATGACCATTTCTCTCGCATAGATATATCAGCTACCCTCCGGGAACGTTAGCCTTCCCGTCTCATCTTTTCGCGCGGGCACGGATCCTGTCGTTTATTTGACCCCGCCCTGTATTATTCTTAACCGCCTAACTCCTAGTAAGTTACCGTTGTGTGTCTTGTAGTGAGGTGGGCGACCGGCCCCCCACACCATTGGGCAAGCAGTTCTGGTGAGAGAAGATGCGTCAAGAACGCTGGCATGCCTTGAAGGTAGAGCGTGTATTCGAGCAACTCGATACGCGCATTCGAGGGCTAACAGAAGAAGAGGCAAAGGCGCGGCTTGCCCAGCATGGTTACAACGAACTTGAAGAGAAGAAGAAAGAATCATATGTGCACATATTCCTTCGTCAATTCAAGAGCCCGCTAATTTATGTGCTTATCTTTGCAGCGGTTGTGGCTTTTTTAGTCGGCGAATATGACGATGCGGTAATAATAGCGGTGATTTTGACGGCAAATGCGATCATTGGCTCTATACAGGAGGGCCGAGCGGAGCGGGCGATATCCTCGCTCCAAAAACTTGCCGCACCCGTGGTGAAAGTAAAAAGAGAGGGCGTAATCGAGGAGATACCGTCACGCGAAGTTGTTCCGGGCGAGGTGATTATCTTTGAGATGGGCGATAAGATATCGGCTGATGCGCGCTTGATTGAGCAGGTCAATCTGAAACTAAACGAAGCTGTGCTCACCGGCGAGTCGGTTGCTTCTGAGAAATATATCGCACCGGTAAATCAGGAAGCAAAGGTAACTGACCAGAACAACATGGTCTTTTCCGGGACGCAGGTGGTGGCGGGTCATGGAGAGGCGGTGGTCGTTGCCACGGGCGTACATACCCAGATGGGTGAAATTGCTCGAACGGTTCAGGAGGCCGAGGAAGATATCCCGATCATGCGCAGAATGGCCCATTTCAGCCGCTGGATCATCAAAGCAGTGGTATGTGTAATAGGGTTTACGCTGATCGTGGGTGTACTCCGTGCGTATCCGCTCTACGATATATTTTTGGTGCTGCTCAGCCAGCTGGTCTCTGCTATACCTGAGGGTCTGCCCGTCGCCTTGACCGTTGCTCTTTCCATCGGCATGTACCGTATGACGAAGAGGAACGTTCTTATACGACGGCTTGCGGCCATAGAGACGCTGGGGTCAGTAACGGCGATATGCACCGATAAGACCGGTACGCTCACCCGGAATGAAATGACCGTTACCCGCGCGTTCATCGGCTTTGCCGACTATGGAATAACCGGCGCCGGCTATGTCCCCAAGGGCAACTTCATGAAAGCCGGGGAAGAGCTGGATCCTGCTACTGATGAGACGTTCATGCAGGCCGTAACCATCGGGGGACTCTGCAATAATGCAAAGCTCTACAAAGAGAAAGATACCTGGCGGCTCTTTGGCGACCCGACAGAAGGCGCGCTGGTGGTACTGGCATACAAGGCAGGTATTGACCTTGATTCACGCAATAACACCGAACCACGCATATTTGAGATCCCTTTCGATTCCTCCACCAAGTGCATGGTCACCCTGCACCGCGCCGGGGATAAGAACGTTGTGCGGGTAAAAGGCGCGCTGGAACAGGTGCTCGCCCTCTGCGGTTACGTTGCCGCCGGGGAGGTGAGAGCGATCACCTCGGAGGACCGAAAAGTCATGGAGAGCACAGCGCGCGCATATGGCGAGCAAGCGTTGCGCGTGCTAGCTCTTGCTTATCAGGAGGTTGAGAGCGAGACCACGGTGCTCAGCCTGGACTCGATCAAGGGAACGCTTATTCTGGCCGGTATCGTGGGCATGATGGACCCGCCGCGAGAGGAGGTGGTCGCGGCGATGACAACATGCTACGAAGCGGGCATCACACCCATTATGATCACCGGTGACCATCTCTCCACCGCGATGGGTGTCGCTGAAAAGGTGGGCATGCGAGACCCCACGACCGTCAAAGATATTGAGTCCCTGTCCGATGACGAGTTGCAGGCGAGCATCAAGGAAACCAATGTGTTTGCACGTGTGCTGCCCGAGCAGAAATTAAGAATAGTGAACGCGTTGAAGGCAAACAAGCAGATTGTTGCAATGACGGGCGATGGTGTCAATGACGTGCCCGCACTTGCGAACTCACATGTCGGCATTGCAATGGGGATAAAAGGGACAGATGCAGCAAAGGATGTTTCTGATCTGGTACTTGCTGATGACAATTTCGCGAGCATTGTTGCCGGCGTGGAAGAAGGAAGGGGGATAAAGGATAACATTAAAAAAGCGATTTATTTCCTGCTCTCTACGAATTTTGGTGAAATAGCAACCCTTATCTTCGCTATACTGATCGGGCTGCCGCTGCCGCTTGCCGCAGCTCAGATCCTCTGGATTAATATGGTCACAGACAGTGTGATGGTCATGCCGCTCATCACCGAGCCGAAAGAGAAGGACATAATGAAGCGACGACCTTCACCGCATGATGAGCCGTTTATCACAAACTGGATGATACCAAGAATACTGGTAGCGTCCCTGGTGATGGGAATAGGATCATTATCCCTGTTTTATTACTATCTGGCGACAAGCACTCCTGAGCTGGCCCGCGCGGTAGTATTCACCACCCTCGTGGTTTTCCAGTGGTTCAACGGCCTGAACGCACGGTCGTTCACCGTGTCGCTGTTCAACATGAACCCGCTATCGAACAAAAAGCTCTTGATAGGGCTTGGAATAGGGATAATCCTTCAGATCATCGTTATTTATGTGCCGTTCATACAGCCGTATCTGGGTACCGTCTTCCTGGGACTGAAGGACTGGATCGCTATACTGGCTGTTTCAAGCACGGTAGTGATCGCAGCGGAGATCTACAAATATTTGGGCAAGCAGAAGCAGGACGTTAGGACGCCCGTGCACGGTGTGCGGGCATAGTAAAATCGTGGCGATGTTCTGTTGCATTCGTTTTGGTGATTTTGGTAAAGGACGTAGGGCTGAACACTACACCTGTACGAGCCCCGGGAGACGTTTGATTTACCTCCTATAACCACCCTCTCCGCCTGAAGTACAGGACCATCGAGATGAGAATCGCACCCATCACGAGCCACACCGCGAGGTAGCCCCAGCGCCAGCCGAGCTCGGGCATGTACTCGAAGTTCATGCCGTAGACGCCCGCTATATACGTTAACGGAATGAAGATCGTGGCGATGATCGTCAACACCTTCATTATCTCGTTCATCTTGTTGCTGAGGCTGGAGAGGTAAATATCGAGCATCCCGGCGATCATATCACGGTAATTCTCGACCGTGTCGATCACCTGAATGGTATGGTCGTAGAGATCGCGGAGGTAAATGTCGGTGGACTCCTGAATGAGCGGTGAGTCGAGACGTTCAAGGCCGCTGAGCACCTCACGAAGCGGCCAGATGGATTTTCTGAGGAAGATCATGCCCCGTTTAAGGCCGTGGATGGTGCGTAAGGTCTCAGGCGAGGGAGTGGACACCAGTTCCTCTTCGGTATCCTCGATCACCTCCCCGATCTTCTCAAGGATCACAAAATAGTTATCCACGATCGCATCGATCAGTGCGTAGGCGAGGTAATCGGGGCCCGCCTTCCGTATGCGCCCTTTCTTATTCCTGATCCGGTCGCGCACAGAATTGAAGACGTCACCCTCGCATTCCTGGAATGAGATGACGAAGTTCGGGCCGATGATCAAGCTCACCTGCTCGGCCTCGATCTCGCGCTCTTCACCGTTATAATAGAGCATCTTCAAGACGAGAAAGAGATACGACTCGTAATCATCCATCTTTGGACGCTGTTCGGTGTTCAGAATGTCCTCAAGGAGGAGTGGGTGGACGCCGAAGTGCTGCCCGATAGCTCTTATCAGCTCCACGTCATGGACACCATCGATGTTTATCCAGGTGACCGTGGGTCGCTCTTTGAAGGAGAAGACTTCCTCGACCCGTGCTACTTCCCGCTCCTCCAACTGCGCCTCATCGTAATCAATCAGCGTAATGCGCACCTTCTCGGTCTTCCGCTCACCGATATGAATGAGCGTGCCCGGTGGCAGCCCGCTCTTCTTCGATCGTTTCGTGATGAGCTGCGGCATGCTAACGATATCCTCACACCGTTTAGTGGCTCCAGAAGCTTTTGGAGTGGTAGAACTCTCCCTGTTGTACTCATACAGTCTTCAAATAAGATAAATACTGCCCTTCTGCCCACTCCGCTCGCTCGGTTTGCGCATTACACGCCGAAATGAGCATACCATTCCGGCCGCGCAGGTGGCTCAGCCTGGAGCAACTCGCGCCACTGCTCGTCCGTAAGCCGGTTCTGCATCGGCTGTTTGAACTCGTAATAGCAAAAAACCGGGCCTGCACCGATTAGTATCCGCCCATCGGGAACCTTGTAGGCGACGACGATCAGATCAACGTACCCGACCCCTTCCTCGAGCACCTGCCCGGTGTTCCCTTCGGTGTGGACGTCCGCGACGATCGTGGTCTTCTTCGCTTTTTCATCGACCTCCGCGATCACGCCGTTCAACTCGTCGCCGAAGTGCTCGATGAACTGGTAATCCGCCGCGGTCAATTCCTCGTTCGCCAGTTCCTGCTCAGATAAGACCACCAGACGCTCCAGAATCGTTTCTAACCGCTCTAACCGGTACCTTGCCGGTTCATCCAGCACGTCCATGCTCGCCAGACCGTCCGCGGTCATCCGGGTTAACGCAAGCAGCCGGTTATAAAACTCAGGCACCGGCTCGATATAGCCGACCACCTCTTTCTCCGGGGTTGGCATCGGCATCGCGGATTCCACCATCGTATAGCTCTGCTTCG
Source organism: Methanomicrobia archaeon (assembly GCA_011049045.1). NCBI lineage: Archaea > Methanobacteriati > Methanobacteriota > Methanomicrobia > Methanomicrobia archaeon. Next base: position 9,968 of record DSCO01000028.1, read on the forward strand.
CGTAAAGAATGGTATCGTGCCGCAGCTCAGTCCACGAGGCGAGCGCGGTGGTGAGCGCTTTGTCCTGCCACGCGGTGGTCTGCATGAAGGTCGGATAGCCGGTGCCGTACGCTTTTAAGAGCGGTTGGAGCGTGAAGAGCCAGCTCCAGTATACATTCTGGTTCCAGTCGGCGTCGCTGAAGTTCTTGAATTCCACCGCTAGTTCGCTATACGCCGTATCGTACCCTTTATAGTTGGAATCATCCAGCTCGTCCAGTAACGCCCGTGCGCGAGCGGAGCCCAGAAGCGCCATGATGTCCAGGCCGCGTGGGAAGCCCCGAATCGGCCTGCCTGCGCCTGAAACCACGTAGGTAAATGGTTTCGGCTCTCGATCGCCCATATAAACGTCAGTATACGCACCGACCAGATTCGAGAACAGATAGGAATCAGGGATGAACCGCTGACCCATCAACCGGAACCCTTTAGTGGCCTCGAGGCACGCATCGGCCTGTTCCGGTGTGAACGGTGGTGGAATCACGCAATCGCCCGTGCCACCGTAGATTTCGGGCGAGCGATACGCAGCGAGCTTCACTTTCAAGTCCCCCACGCGCTCTTCGGTGAGCATACTCGGCTCGAACGTTCCCGTGAACACGGCATTCAAGGCTTCCTGATACTCGTACGGACCGAGGTCGTCGGAGAGTCCGACATAGAACGCAGTGACGGCGTAGATCCGATCCCACGTTGCCTGCAGCGCCGGCTGCTGCTCTAAGTGCGCTGCAATGAGTGCCGCGCCCATCGTCTGTAGTCTGGCGTCTTCTTCTGGTACCAATCCCTCCGGCCCGCCCTTGAGCAAGAAGCTCAGACGGCCGTACCAGATGAACGCTTTGAAATAATTCTTCAGCTTCTCGCTCCGCGTGTAATGCCCACGCGGCACGTACTGCGAGTAATCCTCTGAATACCTGAATATCGGGGATGTCTCGAAGCCTGCATGGGCCTCTATCAGCGCTAATTCCGAGTCAACCTCAGCCTTCACAAAATCCGGTACCTCGAATCGATAGGTCGCCAACTCCTCGGCGGTGAAATACGCGCTCGCCAACCCGGGATCCCGGCATTCCCAGCCGTCGGTGCAGAGTTGATCCTCCCGTGGCTGCAACAAGCTCAAGCCGACCGCGAAGTAGGCCGCGTTCCTGCGTGCAGCTTCCTTCAACTCGCCATCGTACCGGCCATAATCTGTTACAGACTCTTCCAGCAGCCCACGGCTGATCTCCCAGATGAGTTCGTAAAACTCGCGCTCCTCGATCTCTCGCAGCGTTTCATCGAACTGGATGTGATAGAGATGCAAGAGCGAATCGGCGGTGATAAAGACCGGTATTTCGCGGTCCTTCAGTGCGGTATAGGGCGCGGTAATATCCTCCTCGCGGGTGTCGAACGGGTTAGCGATGACCACAAACCCGTTTGCCTCCAGAAGCCGTACTGCAGCTTCGTTCAGTGCGATTTTGCGTGAGAATTCGCGGTAGTTGTGGATCTCGTCACTATCGAGCGGCAGGCGATATTGCGCGGTCTGCAAGCTGATATTCAGTGCAGATAACGAATAATATACGGTGAATTGCGTCTTTGCCGTCGTTTCCGCGCTTGATAGCTCAATCGCCGCTGTTTGTAAGGTTGCCATGGTCTCGTCCGGTTCTGTCGGTGCGGGCTCGAGGCAGCCGCTGAAACATAGGGAGCAGAAAACTGCAAAGACCAAAATCCAGCGAGAGCGCGAAGGATTTGGCTTCATAGTTCTGTATAGCGTAAAAGCGCTGCGCGCTTAATAAATTTTATGCGGACAGGATCGTCTTTCAGTACAGTGAGCAGGAGATAGAGATGCTGACCGTCAAGCCCCTTGCGTTTGAGAGCCTCGGCGTTCGCTCCATGGCGACCTTCGTGGAGACGGACGACCGTGCGGTGCTCATCGACCCTGGCGTTTCCTTAGCGCCAAGCCGCTACGGGTTGCCGCCGCATCCGATCGAGGAGCAGCGGATGGCCGCGTGCTGGGACGAGATCACGGCGCACGCCGCCATGAGCGACAGTATCATCGTCACCCATTATCATTACGACCATCACGACCCGTACGAGCCGGATCTCTATGAGGGCAAGGCCGTGTATCTCAAGCATCCTGAGGAGCAGATCAACCGGAGTCAACGCGGGCGTGCGGCGTTCTTTTTGGCGCAGCTCGCTGATCTGCCGCAGACCATCAAGATCGCGGATGGGAACGAATTCACACACGGCTCGACCACCATCAAATTCTCCCCGGCGGTCTTCCATGGCACGAACGCCAAACTCGGCTACGTGGTGGAGGTAAGCATAGCCTGCAGCGGTAAGAAGCTGGTCTTTACGAGCGATGTCGAAGGGCCCGCGATAGCGGAGCAGGCGGAATTCATCCTGCAAGAAAAGCCCGATATGCTCATACTGGACGGCCCGATGACGTATATGCTCGGGTTCCGCTATTCGCAGCTGAGCCTGGCACGCTCGATCGAGCACATCAACCGGATCATAACAGAGACCGCGGTCCGGGACATTTTGATAGAGCACCATTTCATGCGTGACCTGAAGTACCGGGAGCGGATAAGGGAGGTGTATGAGTGCGCGGCACGGCATAACGTGAAGGTGATGACGGCTGCGGAGTATCTCGGTCGGGAGATCGAGCTCTTGGAAGCGCGGCGGAAGGAGCTCTACACGTAAGGGGACACACCCCCCTTATTAACCTAACCCACCTAACTAACCAGAACCAAAAAAACAAAACAGACAAGAAGGACCGATGCCGTATGGTCTTTTCCTTGCACCTTATGGTCGTATAGTTCCGTTCTTCCAGGTTATGCATTCCCTTTTATCGCCGGAGCACCGAGAAGTTCATATGCGACTTATTTCGCTCTTGCATATCGCACCGACCCTCGCTGCGTTCTTTGGGGTGCCTCTGGAGTCCTCAAAACGCCCCGTGGAGCAGCTGCTCGCATTCCTGCAGGCCCGCGAGCCTTCCGTCGTGACACTGGTGGTGATCGACAGCCTTGATTCACCCCTTTATTGCGCGCTTGCCAGTGATCTTGAGGTGCTGCACGAACTCGCTTCCGCGGGCTTAGTATTCGATTGCGAAACGGTAACGGATACTACCACGCCGGCGATTGCCTCGATCCTCACCGGGCTCCTGCCAGAAGAGCACGGAATCCTCACGAGCAAAGAGGTCGGTACTTCACCGGTGAACTCGCTTCTGGAGCTGCTTGATGATAGGGGCAAGCCCACCGGGGCCATTCTCGAGACTGCGGGTACAAGACCGCTCGTCGGCCGGATCAGCTATGTCTGTCCGGTTGACGATCGCGAAGATATAGCGGAGTATGACGCGTTGATAACCACGTACACCGTTTCCACGGTGCAGAAGGAGGAGGTGCGGTTCATCTTCGCGCACCTCCGCGCTATCGACCGGTTCGCGCACCGGAATAAGGATTTACATATCGCGGCGCACTTAACAAATAAGCATATGGTAGAGATAGCGGCGGCTGTGAGCGCGCGCGCAGGCGTGCTGCTCATCTGCGGTGATCATGTGGCGCACCTGGCCGAGAACAGGAAGGCGAAGAGGAAGATGATGGGAACGGTGCCCTTGATTGCCGGCTATCCGTGAGTAACTGCGCCGTAACGATCACCGTTTAAGATACAGACGATGCTACCTGACAAAGAGCTCAAAATTGGTGTTGCCCTCACCGACCCTGAGGACTGGACTGCCGCGGCATTTGTCAAGACTATTGAGAGGACCGGTGCACAAGCGGTGCCTCTGAATCTCGCTCAACTCAGTGCGTCGCTCTCACCGGCCACCTGCTCGATCTCCGATGCGCGCTCGCAAACCGTAGACCTCACTGCCCTCATTGTAAGGGACGTAGGCATCAGCTTCGCGCTTGAACAGATCTCCTTCAAGTTTGATCTTATCCGGCAGTTTGAAGCGGTCATCCCCGTTATGAACACCTCTGCCGCGATCCAGAACGCGGCGAACAAATTCTACTCCTTTGTTCTGTTCCAGCGTGCGCATCTCCCCATCCCCCGCACACTGGTAACGGCTGAGCTGGACGTCGGGCTCAGTGCCATCGCTGCATGGGGAAGCGCGATAGTGAAGCCCATCTTCGGCAGCCAGGGCAAAGGCATTATCATGCTCTCAGAAGAAGACCCGAAGGTGTCATCAAACCTCGAAGTATTGCTTAAAGAGCGCGGTGTGCTCTACATTCAGGAGTTCGTCCCGAACCCGGGTCGCGATATTCGTGTCTTTGTCGTTGGCGAGGATGCGCTCGGCGCCATGTATCGTGTCTCGCTCGACGGCTCGGTCATCAGTAACCTGAGTCAGGGCGGAAGACCCGTACTGTGTGAGCTAACTGAAGAGCTGCGTGACCTCGCAGTACGTGCGACTAAAGCGGTCGGCGCGAACTTCGCGGGCGTCGACCTGATCGAGAGCGAAGACGGGCTGTTGGTGCTCGAAGTCAACGGGACACCATCGGGCAGGGGCATTAACCAGGCCTGTGGGATTGACGTCACCGAGGAGATCGTTGCGAGCCTGTTCGAGCAGTTTTTGTAGAAAAAATGAGTGAGAAAGGTATTCGGAGCTTCGCATTTGCAGTCATACTCGTGCTCTTCGCTCTCCTGATCCTCACGCCGATCAGCGCAGCCCATTATCGCGAAAGCGAGGCACGGGTGCTCATCACCGAGCTCTATCCTGATACCACGATGCGGAACGAGCTGGACGAGTACGTTGCCGTCACCAATTTTGGCGCCCGTGCGGTAAATCTCGCGGGCTGGAGCCTCACGGATACCGAAGGCACGCTTATCTTCCCGGCCTTCGAGCTTGCGCCACATCAAACCCTGTACGTCACGCGCAACGCATCGGCGTACATGGCGCACCGCGGCGCGGTCGTAGAAGGGTGCAGAAAGCCTGAGTTCGAATACGGGCCCGATTCTGACCCAGCGGTACCGCAATTAGAAACCCGCGGTATGACGTTCGCCTTACGCAATACGGGCGACGAAGTGATCCTTGTGAACGATGCGGGAGAGGAGGTTGATGCGGTCATCTACGGCGAGTGCAGTTACACAGGTGAGGGATGGCACGGCGCGCCGTTACAAAAGCCGCGTGAAGGTATGATCTTGACACGAAAAGGCGCCCGGGACTCAGACCGGAGTACCGACTGGCTCGCGCTGCCACTGGGTGCGTCCTATCACGAGCCTGAACTTTTCCACTGCACCGGCGAAGTGACCACGTTCGTCTCGCCCGATTGCAGTTTTTCCGCTTTGCAGCGCGAACTTGACGCGGCAACCTCCACGATCTACCTCAACCTCTATCAGTTCGAGCATCCACACCTTATGGACGCACTCGGTGCTGCGGTAGATCGCGGCGTGACGGTGAAGCTCCTGCTCGAAAGCAGCCCGGTCGGCGGCGTCACGGCTGACGAGCGGTACCGTATGAACGAGGCCCTGAAGCGCGGCATAGCAGTACGACTCGCTGAGGATCCGTGCATCAACCATGCTAAGTACGCCGTGATTGACAACCGCACGCTCATCGTAATGACCGAGAACTGGAAGCGGACTGGCGTACCCGTGGACAACTCGTACGGCAATCGCGGCTGGGGGATCATCATACGAGAGAAAGACATCGCGAGCTACTTCACTACACTCTTCTTCGAGGACTTCTACCGCGGCTCTGCAGTGACGGCAGTCATACCAGAGACCGAGACGAGCAGCAGAGAGCCAGGGATCCCGCACGGCAGCTTCAGTGCCTCATTCGAGCCAGTAACCGTAGTTGGTGAGTTCATCGTGATCCCGGTCATCGCCCCGGACTCCGCACTCGACAACGAGACGATCCTGGGCACCATCCGGAACGCGGATAAGCGCATTTACGTGCAGCAGTTCTCAGCCCAGCGCTTCTGGGGCAACGATGAGAACATCTTCATTACAGCATTGATCGCGGCCGCCCGGCGCGGCTGTGAGGTGAAAGTGCTGCTGGATGCCAACGATTACAATCTCGAATCGGTAAATGATAACGACGAGGTCGTTGCCTGGCTGGAACAGGTGGCGCATGACGAAGATCTGAATCTAGCGGCGACCTTAGCGAATTTACCGGAACTCGGATTGGTCAAGATACACACGAAGGCGCTGATCGTCGATGGTCAGACCGCCGTTATCACCTCGCTCAACTGGAACGGCAATTCGGTGCAGAACCGTGAAGTGGGCGTCATTGTGGATAGCGAAGCGATAGCAGCCTTCTACGAGGCAGTCTTCCTTCACGACTGGAACGCCTCGGTGAAAAACGGCTCGGCCGCGGGTTCACGTGCAGGAGCGACGCCCATTGGAAATGCTCCGTCAAGCTCGGTGAAGACGAAAGTGGCCGGCATTACCGCAACGCTCATCATCACCGTGCTCATATTTCGGATCGTGAAATGGTATAAGCGGCTGTAGAGCGCATATGAAATGAAGGTCATATTGCACGTGGACATGGACAGTTTCTTCTCGGCCGTTGAGATGCGTGAGCAGCCGGAGCTGCGAGGTAAACCGGTCGTCGTGGGTGGCCGAATCCCGCCAAAGGCCGAGCTCGAGACTGGAGCAGCAGTGGATAAGCGGCGAATACGCGGCGTCGTGAGCACCTGCTCGTACGAGGCACGCGAATTCGGTGTCCACTCGGCGATGCCGCTGTCACAGGCATACCAGCTCTGTCCCGACGCGATCTTCCTGCCGGTGAATATGGCGCTGTATAATGCGGCGTCACAGCAGGTCATGCGTATTCTGCGGGCCTTCGCCGATAGATTCGAGCAGGTGAGCATTGACGAGGCCTATCTCGATATCAGCTCCCGTGTCCACGACTGGCAGGAGGCGCGCGCGTACGCACAGCGGATCAAGCAAGAGATCGCGGATAAGGCGGGACTCAGCTGCTCCCTCGGCATCGCGCCCAACAAGATCGTGGCAAAGATCGCCTCGGATTTCGAGAAGCCAGATGGGCTCACGGTTGTGGACTCGGGAAATGCAGCTACGTTCTTAGCGCCCCTGCCGGTGAAGAAGATTCCGGGCGTGGGCCCCAAAACGGCCGCAACGCTGAACCAAATGGGGATCGCAACGATTCACGAGCTGGCGATACGAGATGTGCAAGAACTTGTGGCACGATTCGGCAAGTATGGCTGGCGGCTGCATCAGGTGGCGCACGGCATCGACGAGCGTGACGTGGAAGAGAAGCGGGCGCGCAAATCGTTGAGCCGTGAGACGACGCTTGAGGAGCATACGAGCAATCCTGAGCTGCTCAATCGCTGCATTGATGCGTTAGCAGAACGCGTTCATGAGCACCTGGTGCGAGAGGGGTTTGGCTTCAAGACGGTCGCGATTAAGGTCAAGTTCGACGATTTCTCGGTACATACGCGTGCAAAGACGTTCCGAGCGCTCCATACCGATTGTGCTACGATCGCGAAGACCGCGAAGGAACTGCTCAGGGATTTTATCGGCGAGAGCGCAGGCGAGAAGCGGGTACGGCTAATCGGCGTTCGCGTCTCGACCCTGGGCATGCTCGACGCGAAGCAGCGGCGGTTTGCATAAAGCAGCAGAAAGTAACCAGATCGAAGAAACGGAGCTATAGCAAGTTATTTATGCCATGCCGCCAATGATCGTAGGGACGGAAGCAGGGAAAGCGAGCGAGCGAACCATGCATACGCCGTGCTAAGAGGTTGTGAAGAGGTTTATGACACCTGAAATCATACTCGTGCTGGCGGTGCTCGTGGCCACCATTATCCTCTTTGTGACCGAGGCCTTCCGCGTCGATGTCATCGCCATCTTGATCATGGTCACGCTGCCCTGGCTGGGGCTGCTTACACCTTTGGAAGCGTTCTCAGGCCTTGCAAGCAACGCCGTGGTGGCGGTCATCGCGGTGATGATCCTGAGCTATGGTGTAGGGCGTTCGGGCGTAATGAACCGGTTTAGTCGCGCGATAATCAGCGTGGCGGGCACGAGCGAGAGACGGCTGATCGGACTCGTGGCCGTAGCGGTCGGACTGCTCTCCTCGTTCATGCAGAATATCGGCGCGGTCGCCCTTTTCCTGCCCGCGGTGATGCGAATCGCCAAGAAGATGCGCATACCCGTCTCACGGCTCTTGATGCCGATGGGCTTCGCGGGCATATTGGGCGGCACGCTCACCCTGGTCGGCTCTGCACCGCTGATTCTCCTCAACGATCTCTTACGGCAAGGCGGTCAGGAGCCCTTTGGCCTCTTTGGTGTCACACCCATCGGTATCGCGCTCTTAACTATGGGCATCATCTATTTTCTGACGGTTGGTAAACGGGTATTTCCCGCGGGCAAAGGAGGAGAGATCATCAGCCCGCAGCAGGAATTGATCGAGACCTGGGATCTACCCTCGACCATTTTTCACTGTATCATTCCGCCTGAGAGCCCGCTCATCGGGAAGACGCGCGAGGAAGCTCAGATCTGGGCGCGATACACCATCAACCTCTTAGCGCTCGCGGAGGGCGACGAGCTGCTTTACGCGCCCTGGCGCTACACCCGCTTCATCGTAGGTCAGGAGCTCGCGATACTCGGTGCCCCGCGCGATCTCGAGCGCTTCATCGCCGATTTCCGGTTGAAGGTCACGACGGCGAGCACGCAATTCGAGGCGTTACGGAGAGGCGACGGCGCGGGATTCGCCGAGCTCATCATACCGCCTCGCGCGCCCGTAGCGGGAAAGACGATGCGGCAACTGGCGATCCGGAAGACGTACGGCGTGGAGCCGATAATGCTGCTGAGCGGCGCCCGCGAGGAGCGAGAAGATTTCTCGGATCGTGTTTTAGAGCCTGGTGACGCGATGATCGTCCATGGCCGCTGGGAGAATATCAAAGCGATGGCTGATAACCGCACCTTCGTACTCGTCACACCGATCGAGACCGAGTCAGCGGGGGCATCGCGACCACTCGCGGCGAGCCTCTGCTTTTTAGGCGCCATTACGCTGATTTTATTGGGTGTGCCGCTCGCGCTCGGGCTCCTCTCCGGTGCGCTGGCGATGATCATCCTGAGCATCGTGCCGATCGACGAAGCGTATAAGGCCGTGGACTGGCGCACCGTCTTTCTGCTCGCTGGCTTGATCCCGCTGGGGATCGCGATGGAGAAGACGGGCGCGGCAAGTTTCGTAGCCACCCGTATAATCTCACCGTTACAGGGCGGCCATCCCCTCGTCATTCTGGTCGCCATCGCGGCGCTCGCGACGCTCTTCAGCCTCTTCATGTCCAACGCTGCGGCCACTGTCGTTCTGGTGCCGCTCGTCCTTATCATCGGCGAGATGACTCAGATCAGTCCACGCGCGCTCGCGTTACTCGTTGCTGTCTGTGCCGCCAACTCCTTCGTCCTGCCAACGCATCAGGTAAATGCGTTATTAATGGCTCCCGGCGGCTATCACAACGCCGATTACCTGAAGGCCGGTGGGATACTGACGATCATCTTCATCGTGATCGCCGTCGGGCTCATTTATTTATTGTATGTCTAACAACCGAGTTACGAGCGTATGCGGTGAAGCGAGCAGCCGCGGGCGACAGCCATGGACATCTTCTATTTCCTCTACACGGGTATCGGACTCATTGGCATGGGGGTCATCGTCTGGGGCGTTCTGCTCATCTTCAGCAGAGTGTTACGGCTCGAATTTACCCGGTTGCGAGGCAGAGCGATCTGCAGGGAGCGCGAAGCACTCCGTCATCAGCTCGGGTCGTATCTTCTGCTCGGGTTGGAGTTCCTCATCGCCGCGGATATCATTCGGACCATCACCGATCCAACACTGGAAGAGATGGCTATCCTGGGCGGGATCGTGCTCATCAGAACGGTGCTCAGCTATTTCCTAGACCATGAGCTGGCTGCGTCCTACCCGTGCGTGGAGCGTACCCGTGAGGAGGCTTAACCATTCGCCAACATCAGTTCCTCAGCATCCTTAGCCGCTCACGCACTCCGTAACTTATTTATCGCACGGGCGCATTAGCAACCCTACTGGAGGTATTAGATAAAGATGATTATTCAGCAGTTTTTTGTTAAGGGACTTGCGCACAGTTCCTATTTGCTTGGCGGAACCAAGACCTGCGCGATCATCGATCCCCGGCGTGATGTTGAGCTCTATCTTGAGGCAGCCAAAGGCATGGAATTGGACATCACGCATATCCTGGAGACGCATCTCCATGCCGACTTCGTCTCCGGACATCTCGAGCTGGCGGATCGAACGGCCGCGCAGATTTATGCGCCGAAATCCGCAAACTGCGCCTTCGAGCATGTTGACGTCGCCGAAGGTGACACGTTCGAGATCGAGAATATGCGACTACGCGTACTGGAAACGCCGGGACATACGCCCGAGCATATCAGTTACGTTGTCTCAGACAGCACGCGGGGTGAGGAGCCGGTGAGTGTCTTCTGTGGCGATACACTCTTCGTCGGCGACGTGGGACGACCGGATCTCTTCCCGGGCAGAGCGCGAGAACTGGCATCGAAGTTGTACGAGAGCCTGCAGGAGAAACTGCTCCACCTGCCGGACTTCTGTGAGGTCTATCCTGCGCACGGTGCCGGCTCGCTCTGCGGTCGTATGCTCGGCTCGAAGCGGACGAGCACCATCGGGTATGAACGGAAGTTTAATCCAGAACTGCAGATCGCGGATCGTGAGGAGTTTATCAGCTCGTTGACCACAGACATGCCTCCGGCCCCCGATCATTTCAGTCGCTGCAGCGAGATCAACCGCCGCGGGCCTACCCTGGTGCGGACCCTGCCGACGCTGGCGGCTTTAGACCCGAAATCATTCTATGAGCGGTCGAAACGGGACGACACCATCGTTGTTGGTGTACGTGGTTATGATTCCTTTGGATGCCAGCATGTGCCCGGAGCGTTTCACATCGACTTCGCGGGCAATTTCGCCACCTTCGCGGGCTGGGTGCTACCACCGGACGCGGATATTCTCCTGGTGACGGACAGCAGCGAGCAGGCCGAAGCGGCCACGGTCTGGCTGAGACGCGTTGGGCTCGACAAGGTCATCGGCCATCTTGACGGCGGGATGTTCGAATGGGCGAAGGCGGGCTTACCGACGAGTTACGTCCGGCAGCTATCGATAGAAGCGTTCCGTCAAGCGATCACCGGCGATCAGAAGATGGTACTTGTTGACGTGCGGTCGCCGAGCGAGTTCGCGGCGTATCATATTAACGGTGCGCTCAACATCCCCTTTGCTGATCTCCGAACCCGGTACACCGAACTTGATCCGAATGCGCCAACGATCGTCATCTGCAATACCGGCCATCGCTCGAGTCTGGGCGTGAGCATTCTGAAGCAGCATGGGTTCACGGAGGTTTTCAACGTTGCCGGCGGCATGACCGGCTACAACGCGGCAGGCTACGGCCTCGAATGCCCGGTCTGCTCCGTGCCTCACGGGCCGCGATCCTTCAGCCCCAAACCACAAGATAAGGGGGAGGGATGAGCTATGGATTGGCTCACGATGGCACGCTGGTCGCCCTATATGGCGGGTATCGGCATCGGTGTCCTGAGCTGGTTCGCCTTCGTGCTCTCCGACCGGCCGATCGGCTGCTCAACCGCATATGCACGCACGAGCGGGATGCTTGAGCGGGTCATCCGCGGCAAGAAGGTGCTGGAGAAGCCGTATTACCAGAAGTTCGCGCCCGTCGTGGATTGGGAGTGGATGCTCGTTGTGGGTGTTGTGATCGGCGCATTCATCTCCGCGCAGCTCTCGGGCACCTTTCAACTGCTCTGGGTGCCGAGCACATGGGCCGCTGCCTTTGGTACCAGTCCGGCACTCCGGTGGCTCGTGGCGCTCATCGGTGGGTTCTTCATGGGGCTCGGCGCGCGCTGGGCGGGTGGCTGCACCAGCGGCCACGGGATCAGCGGCACACTCCAGTTAGCGGTCAGTAGTTGGCTCGCGGCGATCTGCTTCTTCATCGGCGGTATCGCCGCGGCGATGCTCATCTTTCAGGTCATCGGTTAGGAGGGCGAACGCATGTTAACACGAGTGCATGAGCAGAAGAACCTGCAACTGGTGCTTGGACTGCTCATCGGGGTCATATTCGGCTTCCTGCTCCAGAAAGGTGGCGTGACGGACTATAATGTGATCATCGGGCAGTTGTTGCTCACCGATTTCACCGTGGTCAAGATCATGCTCGCGGCCTCGATCACCGGGATGCTGGGTGTGCACCTGCTCCGCAGCCTGGGCCTGGCCCAGCTCCATCCCAAGCCGGGATCGTTTGGTGCTTCGGTCATCGGGGGTCTGCTCTTCGGCATCGGCTTCGGGATCCTTGGCTACTGCCCGGGGACGGTCGCGGGTGCGGTCGGCCAGGGCGCGCTCGACGCGCTCTTTGGCGGCGTCATCGGGATGCTGATCGGCGCGGGCGTCTTTGCCGCGCTCTATCCAAAACTGCAGCAGACGATTTTGCGCAAAGGCGACTTCGGCGAGCTCACCCTGCCAACACTCTTCAAGGTAAACCCCTGGATCCTCGTGATTCCCGTGGCTGCAGCTTTGACCGCGCTATTGTGGTGGATGGAACAGCTCGGGCTGTAACGATAGATAAGCCGTAAGATAGTGCTCGCCTCAGCCAACAACCCGGTATTTCACGATAGAGAGGATGATCCACGTAGCCGCGTACGAGTGGAAGGCGTGCACCGAGGTGCGCATTGCCGTCTCTGCGTTCCTCCTTTGCGCTTCTGTGCGCTCCCGAGCGATAGATAATTCTGCTACTGCCCACCTAATAAAACCGTAGGGTGCCTATTCAGGCGTGAAAGAGCGTATGCTTAACCACCGTTTGGATCTCCTTCGCAACCTCGTCCTTCGGATGATCGCCGTTTACGATGACGGTGTGTTCAAAGCACTCTCGCAGCTCAAGATAACGCGCTCTGACCTGCACCAGCCGCTGCTCCTCCTCAAAGAGCTCGATATTCTCCCGGTTCCGCTCGATCCGGTCTAGACATACTGCGGGCGGCGTGTCGATAATCACCGTGAGATCCGGCCGTCTGAACCGCGCGTTGAGCGCGAGCAAGAATTCGAGGTCGTTGTCCACGGAGCCGAAGGCGAGCGATGAGAGTATATAGCGATCGGAGATGACGATTTTATGGGCTTCAAGCGCGGGCTCGATCTCCCGCTTCAAATGCTCCGCACGGTCCGCAGCGAAGAGCAGCTGCAGCGTGAACAAGGACAACTCGGGGTTGCGATTTAACGCCGCCTTGATAAGCTTGCCGATCGGCGCGGCCGTGGGCTCCTTGGTAAGCAGAACGTCGTTGCCGGTACTCCGCAGATACGCCGCCAGGAGTACGGACTGCGTGGACAGGCCCGCGCCGTCCAGGCCTTCGATAACGATGAAGCATCCCTCTTTGGCGGTCATTATGCGGCCTCAATAATTTGATTGTGCTAGAGAATAAACGGAAACTAGTTACAGATTGCGACGTCGCATACTTAAAGTAACGAGTCTTTTTAAGAGAATCGTTCACCATTTGGAAGGCGTATCAAGCGGTAATCGCAATGGCTGAGACCCGCCGTCTAGTCGTAACCTGCACGCACGTTCTTCTCGCTTTACGCACGTTCGGACTGTACAGCGGGCTTTACGTGTCTACAACCCCGGTTACCGCACCTCGTCCCCGCCGTAGCGCATCCGATCCTTTAATTCCTGGCGCTTGCCCGCGTTCCAGCCGCTCACCGCCTGCAGGTAGCCCGTTATCCTTGATATGTAATCGAGGTTGTCCGAGTTGCAGTGCTCACACAGCTCTCGCAGCCCCATCGAGACATGCGCGCAGGCCTTACAGACCGTCAGATCCTTGGTGAAGGCGAAGTAGCCCGTCTGCGTGTTCTTTGCGATCTTCATCGCCAGACTCTTAACGCCGCGTGGATCGGGATACCCTTCGCCGAGGAAGATGTGCATGATGTTCCCGCCGTCCACGATGGGGAAGAACCGGTGCTCGATTTCGATCCGCTCAGCCAGTGAGATCTTCGCGGCGGGGGGTACGTGCGTCCCGTTGGTGTAGTAAATAGGCAGATCACGCGTCTCGTGGATCCGCGCCAGTGCGGTCTCGCTGTCGCCTTTCACCACGCTCAACGCGTTCTCCCTGAACTCCTGGTTCAAGAGATCGGCCACGGCGAACCGCTGCACTACGGTCTCCGCGGGCGTGCGTGAGAAGCTGATCGTCATGCCCTCGCGCTGCGAGAGCGCCTTCGCGTACAACTCCATCACGGTCATCGCGTGCACGGCGAGCCGTAACGCGCCTTCGTCCTCGTGGAGCTGCTTCCCGTAATGGTACTGCACCATCTCGTTGATGCCCGCCACACCGATGATATACACGAGCTCGTCGAGATGAACGGCCATCGTGCCCTTCTCGCCCGTGTGCGGATCCTTCGGCCGCTGCGTTGCGAACGGCATCCGTCCGCTCTCGATGATCTGTTGCATCCACCGCTTCTTGATCTTCAGCACCTCGACCGCGCGGTCCATCAGGCGCTTCAGCTCCGCAAACAGCCGCTCGTCGTCGTGATCAGCCCGATAAGCGGCCCGTGGGCAGTTAAGCGTGATCACCTGCCAGCCGCCCATGGTGAAGTGCGCGCCGTTCCTGAAGTACATCTTGTCCTTGAAGTCCACATCGTCCGGCGAGGTCTTGAAGCTGTACGCGCAGCACTGGTAACAGGACACGCCTTCGCCCGCGCCGCGATACTCCGGGATCTTATTATCGAAATACGGTGACCCGTACTTCGCGGTCAGCTGGAACGCCAGGTCATAGAGCTCCGAATACGTGGGCAACTCCGGATGCGCGGTATTGAACGGCTCGTCCTCGGTCAGGAAGAACGGCTCGATCGCGATCTCGGGCTTCGGGAAGTTGAACGGCTTGCCCCAGTAATCGCCCTGCAGCATCACGTTCATCAGCGCCTCGAAGGCCAGCCGCACCTCGCGCTCGTATTCACCGTAGGTTCGCAACGGCGCCCGTTCGCCGTCCCAGACGTTACCCTTGTACACCACGGGCTTATCTTTCCAGATCTTCGGCACACCGGGTGTGAGCTGTACCGATGAGAAGACCAGCTGCCCGCCGCGTGCCACCTGCATCTGCGTCATCTCGTAGACGAACATCTGCATCAACTGCTCGATCTCATCGTACGATAAGCCCTCCAGGTAGGGCGCGATGAAGGTGAGGAAATTGAAGAAGCCCTGGCCGCCCGCGAAGTTCGTCTGCGCGCTCCCTAATATCTTGACCGCGTGCAGGATCGCCACTTCAGGCTTCTTCGCGGGGCCGGCGACCGATGCCTTCGTGCCCGAGCCATCCGGCATCAGGCCGTAATAGAAGAAGTACCGCAGGTCCCAGTCCTGACAGAACCCGCGCGTGCCGAAATATTCGAGATCGTGGATGTGCAGATCGCCGCTGAGGTGCAGATCAGCGAGCTTCGGCGGCAACAACAAGAGATACTGCTCCTTGCAGATCTTGTCCGCCTTCTTCTTGTGCGAGGTCTCCGCGTTCTCCTGCAGATTAGCGTTCTCGTTTGCCTCGAAGCCCTCGCCAACGTCGATCAAATGCGCGTCGTAGACCGGCGTACCAACCCGGGTGCAGACGTTTCGCCATTCCTGCTCCTTGTACTCTTCCAGCAAGATCTGGTTCACGATCTCGCGCACGAGCGCGCCAGAGAGCTGCGCGATGCCCATCACCTTGATCCGTAGCTCCGCCTCCCTCGCGATTCCACGCGCCGTCTCCTCGTCTATCGAGGGCTTACCGTAGAATTTCGCACCCAACGTGGTCTCACGGAGAAGCTGCTTCACGATCGCTTCCCGATCCCACTCAACAATATGTCCATCGCTGGTTCGTACCTTGGGAAAACGTAATCGCATCCCGTCCAGCGTGGTCTGGACCGAGCCATTCTCGATACCAAAAAGTCGGTTCATGCTCATCCCTCATTCTTTAACGCTGCTTTCAGCATATCCTTCCGTAATACCTCACCGTCAAACAAGACCTCTGCGGTGAGAAACCGCGACCCGATCTGCACGACGGGGGTGATCATCGTGAAGACGCCCGTCATCCGCAGCTCGGTCAGCGCCTCCGCTGTCGTGATATCCACCTCTTCAACCTGCTCGCCCTCGGCTGCCAGGAACTCCCTGACGAGCTTACAATTCGGACAAACGTTCGTTGTGTAAACCTTTATACCCATCTTCTTCCACTCCACTGCGCGACCACAAAAAAAGCTGAAGACTCTTGCAGATCCATTGTCGCTCCACCCTATTAAAACCCTCGGTCGCATCCAGTTCTGAGGACGTATAGCAGGTCAAATTCTGACCGGGCTTCGTTGCGTAAACTTTAATAACCGCCTCTTCCACTCCAACGCGCGCACGCACTCTCGCTCCGCCCTATTAAAACCCTCGATTGCACGCTACTCTGAGCGTTACTAGCTGTTAAGAGCCGTATTTGAGCAAAAGCAGCAGTGCCCCGAGCAGTATGCGGACCGGCGCCACGACCCACGGATACCATACCACGGTGGGAATGCCGGGAAGCCAGGGCCCAGATTCGAACTGGGGTGTAGCTGATCTGCAGTCAGCCGCGTAGCCGCTCCGCCACCCTGGCCCACCTCTCTCTTGTTGATAGCGCTGAGAGCTAAAATAGGTTGTGTGCCTGGGTTTCACTAACCGTGGTCACGTGCTCGTGCAAAAAGAAGGAGAAGGTGAGGAAAAGGAAGGGCAAACGCACTTGCAACTCTGATTTCATCTGAGCTCAGCGAGAGAGTCCGGTGCGGACGTTAGTAGCTGCGGGCTAAAAATCTCGGTTTTCACCTCGAGTCTCACACCCCAGCCCTATCAAACCGCTCTTCTAGCGGTGTCCTTAAGAGGTCTCTTTTTGGGGATGGCTTCGAGCTTAGATGCTTTCAGCTCTTATCCATGAGCGCGTAGCTGCCCGGCAATGCCCGGTCGGACAACCGGTAGACCAGTGGCGCCGCTGCCTTGTTCCTCTCGTACTAAAAGCAGCTTCTCCTCAGACCTCAATGCACCCCCAGTAGATAGCAACCGACCTGTCTCACGACGGTCTAAACCCAGCTCACGATCTCCTTTAATAGACGAACAGTCTTACCCTTGGCTGCAGATGCACAGCCAGGATGGAGAAAGCCGACATCGAAGTAGCAAACCTCCAGGTCGATGTGAACTCTCGCTGGAGACAACTCCGTTATCCCCGGGGTAGTTTTTCTGATGTTTTTAGGCCCCACCAATGAGCCTTAAAAGTTCGCTAGATCCGACTTTCGTCTCGTGACCTCCTGCTATGCGAGGTCACGTCAGGCTGACTTTTACTCTTACACTCTACGGTGGAGTTCTGACCCACCTGAGTCAACTTTAGAGCACCCTCGATATCTTTTCAAGGGTATGGCGCCCCACCTGAACAGCCCACCTACCGGTGTTCTCTTGCGAGTGAGGGACACAACTCCGAAAGGGTAGTGTTCCATTGGTGGCTCCATGCTTCCTAGCGAAAGCACTTCAGCGCCTCCTACCTACGCTCTACATCCGAAGTCGTGGCTCAACGGCAGGCTGCTGTAAAACTCCACGGGGTCTTCGCTTCCCCTTGGGGGTCCCTGGCCTTTTCACCAGGATAGAATTTTCACCGGGTTCCAGCTAGGGACAGTAGAAGGCTCATTCCTTCTTTCGTGCAAGCCGCCAATTAAGCGGCTAGGTACTACGCTACCTTAAGAGGGTCAGAGTTACCCCCGCCGTTTATAGGTCCTTCGTCCCCTTGAAAAGGGCTTTCAGATACCCACACTGGGCAGGAGTCAGCGACCGTACACATCCTTACGGACTTGCGGTCGCTTATGTTGTTATTAGACAGTTAGCCTTCCCTTGTCACTGCGACCTGCTGCTCACGAAGCAGGCACCCCTTATCCCGAAGTTACAGGGCTATTTTGCCGATTTCCCTTAGCTGGAGTAACCCGACACGCCTAAGCCTTCTCAGCTAGGGGCACCTGTGTCGGTTCTCGGTACGGACATCCAGCCGCCTTTTTCACGGGCCCCTGGGCTCAACTGACTTCCGCCATCACATATTCACCCACTTCTCGCCATTACGGCTCTCCATGGGCTTCGATGCTTGGACGGTGCGACGACACCGCTCAATCTACCCAGAAGCGTCAGGTGTACTCGAAGTACATAGGCTGGACGGCACAGGAATATTAACCTGTTTCCCTTTTGACATGCTCCAATTGGGACATATCTTAGGACCGGCTAACCCTTGGTTGACGAACATTGCCAAGGAAACCTAGCCCCTTCGGCGGTTGGGATTCACACCCAACTATGCTGCTACTCATGCCAGGATTCTCGTTTCTGCCCGGTCCACACCCCTTCACAGAGATGCTTCTACCCAGACAGAACGCCCCTCTACCGGATCTCCTTGCGGAGCCCTGGGGTATCGGTGGTCGGCTTCAGCCCCATCCATTTTCGGTGCTGCAAACCTCGGCTGGTGAGCTGTTACGCACTCCTTAGAGGATAGCTGCTTCTAAGCTAACCTCCCAGCTGTTTGTGGTCTGCAACGCCCTTTAGTGTTAACACTTAGCCGACGCTTAGGGACCTTAACCCCAGTCTGGGTTCATTCCCTCACGGACTAGGAGCTTACCCCCTAGCCCGGACTCCGATCCTCTACGACGATGGCACCTTCGGAGTTTGACAGGGGGGCGAGGTCTTTCGACCCCGTATCCCCCAATCGGTTGCTCTACAGCGCCATCCATCTCCGATCGGGTCATACTACGGTATGTTTCGAGGGGAACCAGCTATTGCCGGGTTTGATTGGCCTTTCACCACTAAACGCAGGTCATCCGAGAGATTTGCAAATCATCACCGGTTCGGCCCTCCATTCTCCTTTCGAAGAATTTCAGCCTGCCCACGCTTAGATCACCCGGCTTCGGGTCATATCCCAGTGATTCCGCGCAGTTCATACGCTGTTCCTCTTCTTGCGAATGCGAACCTATTGGTTACCCTACGGCTTCCCGATTTCCGGTTAGCCTCACCACTGAGATATACTCCCTGGCCCGTTCTCCAGAACGTAAGATACGACCCTGTTCAGCGATCCTCGTACTAATCCCTCGCGAGATGCTCCTTCGGATCGCGTCATCACTTCCGAGCCGTATCACTCTGTCACCATTTAGTTTCAGGCTCTTTTTACCTCCTTACTTGGGGTACTTTTCAGCTTTCCCTCACGGTACTACTCCGCTATCGGTCTCAAGACGTATTTAGTTTTGGAGGTTGGTAGCCCCCAGCTTCCCGCAGGAATTCCGACCTACGGTACTCAAGTGACGGGTCAAGCCCTCTATCTTGCGCTTACGAGGCTCTCACTCTCTCTGGCGCCTCATTCCAGAGGACTTCAGCTTCAATAGGGCGGGCTCTTAACCCGTACTTACCACACCACATCTCCCTCCTCTTTCAAGAAGGGATTCGGTTTGAACTCTGCCGCTTTTACTCGCCGTTACTCACGGCATCTCAATTGATTTCTTTTCCTGCTCCTACTGAGATGTTTCAATTCAGAGCGTTCCCGATCCCAACGGATCGACTCAAAGAGTCAAGAGTTCCCATTAGGGCATCCTCGGATCAAAGGCTCCCTGTGCCTACCCGAGGCATATCGCAACTTGGCACGCCCTTCTTCAGCGCTTGAGCCGAGCCATCCGCTAAATGGCATGATCACCAGTCTCACTAAGCCCATTGGATGTCAGAGTTGTCAAGTGCGTTTACACACCTCATCTGGCGGAGACCGTGCCCCGCCATCGGTACTTCCCTAGCAACACCCGAGGTTGCTAGGTGCATTTATTTCCTCACCGTCAGTTCCACACACATGTAAATGTATGGACTCGCTGGGATTTGAACCCAGGGCCTTCGCCTCGCAAAGGCGACGATCTTCCACTGATCTACGAGCCCGGCCCATCTCCCAGCTAGCTATACACCATGTGATAAAGTAAAGTTATGAGAAGCTCACCCACAATCCGGCGATACTTTCAGCTCTGATTGGAGAGGATGAATTGATTAGGAGGTGATCCAGCCGCAGATTCCTCTACGGCTACCTTGTTACGACTTAGCCCCCCTTACGAGACCTAGGTTCGAACACCCCAAGAAGGATGGCCTCACCTAAATCCCACTCGGCTGGCTTGACGGGCGGTGTGTGCAAGGAGCAGGGACATATTCACCGCCCCGTTTTGAGGGGCGATTACTACGGATTCCATGTTCACGAGGGCGAGTTGCAGCCCTCGATCCCAACTAGGGATGGCTTTAGGAGATTATCTCCCCCTTTCGGGGTCGATACTCATTGTACCATCCATTGTAGCACGCGTGTAGCCCGGAGGATTCGGGGCATACTGACCTACCGTGGCCCGCTTCTTCCTCCACCTTAGCGGCGGCAGTCCCCACAGAGTGCCCATCCTCTCGGAAGAGATGCTGGCAACTGTGGGCACGGGTCTCGCCCGTTGCCTGACTTAACAGGATGTTTCACGACACGAACTGCCGACGGCCATGCGCCACCTCTCAGCTAATCGGGCAAGGTCTTCAGCCTGGCCTTCATCTTGCTGTCGCCTCCGGTGAGATTTCCGGCGTTGAATCCAATTGAACCGCAGGCTCCACCCGTTGTAGTGCTCCCCCGCCAATTCCTTTAAGTTTCAGCCTTGCGACCGTACTCCCCAGATGGCGGGCTTAACGGCTTCCCTTCGGCACTGGCATCACTCGCAGTAATGCCAACACCTAGCCCGCATCGTTTACAGCTAGGACTACCCGGGTATCTAATCCGGTTCGCTCCCCTAGCCTTCGTCCCTCACCGTCGGATCCGGTCTGGTCAGACGCCTTCGCTACTGGCGGTCCCTCAAGGATTAACGGATTTCACCCCTACCCTTGAGGTACCTCTGACCTCTCCCGGTCCCAAGCCCGGCAGTATTCCCTGGAAGCTTGATCGTTGAGCGGTCAAATTTCCCAAGGAACTTACCAGGCCGGCTACGGACGCTTTAGACCCAGTAATAATGGCCACCACTTGGGCTGCCGGTGTTACCGCGGCGGCTGGCACCGGTCTTACCCAGCCCTTCCTTCAGATGCGTTTTAGACACCTGAACAGCCTCCTGTGGAGGCACTCAGAGTTCCCTTATCGTGCTTGCGCACAGTGTAAAGTTTTCGCGCCTGATGCGTCCCGTAGGACCTGGGTTCTTCTCTCAGAACCCATCTCTGGGCTTTTGCTCTCACAACCCATACCGATCGTAGGCTTGTTAATCCGTTACATTAACAACAACCTAATCGGCCGCAGACCTACCCTGTGGCGCCGGAGCCTTGGAGCATCGCGCATTCCAGCGATCGGTGCTCTATCCGGTATTAGCCCCAGTTTCCCAGGGGTTATCCCGGACCGCAGGACAAGTTGTCCACGTGTTACTGAGCCGTCCGCCGGGTTACTCCACCCTCCGAGGAGGGAGGGGCACCCTCGACTAACATGGCTTAATCGAACTCTGATAGCAGTAGCCTCTGGCAGGATCAACCAGTGTTACTGGCAGGGTTACTTTTATGGCACACACCTGACGTTACCAATCAGATCTACTGGCTCGCCAGATTGGGTTTTTTGCTTCCCAGTCGGACACGACAATCCTTTGGTTCGTGTCCCCATCACCTTCTTCTGAAGTGTAGCGGAAGTCAACTTCTCATCTGCTGGGTATCCCCGTAATCGAAGTCGACGCCGGTGCTACAATTAGAGATAGGTATGTGATCTTATAAAGTTTTCGCCAGCCCGGGATACAGGTGCGCCCGTACCGCTGATTCCACCGCGGCCGCGCTCAGCTGCCGGTCTGCAACGCCCTGCGCGATCGCCTTCAGCCCGACCGCACAGGCCTCACGAACGTACATCTCGCGCTCCTCCATGCTCGGAATAATCGCATCCTCCTGCAACCCCTGCTCTTCCGCATAGCGCGCGATCGCACCGGCAGCCGCGATGCACATCTCATCCGTGATGCACGTTGCACGCACGTCCAAAGCGCCCCGGAAGACCGCGGGAAACCCCAGCGAATTGTTGATCTGGTTCTTGAAATCTGACCGCCCGGTGGCGACGATCCGCGCGCCCGCTTCTTCCGCCTCCCAGGGCCAGATCTCGGGGACCGGATTCGCGGCGGCGAAGAGGATCGCCTCATCGGCCATCTGCGCGACCCACTCCTTCCGGATCACCCCTGGCCCGGGTGTCGAGAGCGCGATGCACACGTCGGTGTCACGCATCGCTTCGGGAATGCCGCCGCTTCGCCCCTCGCGGTTCGTCTGCTGGCAGATCGCCCACTTCCGCGCATTGGCCCGCACGTCCGTTCTCGCCGGGTTCAGGATCCCTTTGCTATCCACCATGATCATATGCTCCCAGCGCGCGCCGGCAAGATGCAGATACTTCGCGACCGTGATATTCGCCGCGCCCGCGCCGATGAGCGAGATGGTCACCTCGTCGCGCCGCTTGCCCACGAGCTTCAGGGCGTTGATCAAACCCGCGAGGATCACGAGCGCGGTGCCCTGCTGGTCATCATGCCAGACCGGCATCGTGAGCTCCTCCTGTAACCGCTCGAGCAGTTGATAGCATTTTGGGCTCTCGATATCTTCTAAATTAATACCGCCAAAGGTGGGTGCGAGCGCCTTTACAACGGTGATAATCGTTTCTTCGTCCCTCGTGGCCAGGCAGATGGGGAACGCATCAACACCGCCGAGATATTTGAAGAGCATAGCTTTGCCCTCCATCACGGGCAGCGCCGCTTCTGGGCCCACATCGCCCAGGCCCAGCACGCGCGTGCCATCCGTAACGATGGCCACGAAGTTACCCTTGTTCGTGTACTCGTACACATACTCACGGTGCTCATGGATTGCACGACTGGGAACCGCAACGCCGGGCGTGTACCAGATCGCGAACTCGTCGTAACTGGTAACGGGCGCCTTCAGCCCGATTTCTATCTTGCCGGCGTAACGCGTATGGTACTCCAGAGCAAGCTCGTTCGGCTTGTTCGCCGCCTGCAACTGCTCGTTCGCCGCTGCGTTCTCGTGCTCGTTCATGTATCTAGCTATCTGAGGCTCGCTCGTGGTAGGTTAGTGTTAAGAAGCGCGAAATCTATTAAAGGTTGAAGTAGATGGCGCTTTCGTTACAGAGGAACGAGTGCATGAAGCGCGTGATCACGCCGGTGGATGCCGGTGAGGTGAAACGACTGCGGGTCGGTGATATCGTGCAGCTCAGTGGCGAGGTCTACACGGCACGCGACAGGGCGCACGAGCGCATTATCGCGCTTGCCCGCCGCGGCGCTGACGCAGAGATCCCGATACCCCGCGGCGCGATACTGTACCACTGCGGGCCGGTGGTGAGACTGCGCGGTGGCGTGTGGGAGATCATTGCTGCGGGCCCGACCACGAGCACGCGCATGGAGGCGTTTACGCCCGAGGTCGTCGAACAGCTTCAGATCCGCGGGCTCATCGGAAAAGGTGGCATGGGCAGCGCGACGAAAGCGGCACTGGCGCGCTATGGCTGCGTGTACTTCGCCCTGACCGGCGGTGCGGCTGTGTTAGCTGCTACGCAAGTCAAAGAAGTAGAAGCGGTCTACTGGGAAGATCTGGGGCTGGCCGAGGCGGTCTGGCAACTCCGAGTGGAAGACTTCGGGCCGCTCGTGGTGAGCATGGATGCGCACGGTAACAGCCTTTATGAGGAGATCGCCGAAGCGGCCCGGCGAAATCTCCGCGCCGGGACAGCACCATCGAGCGGGTAACCTAATACGCGGCGTTGATCTTCACGTAGTCATAGGACAAATCGCAGCCCCATGCAGTGGCTTCGGCGCCGCCGCCCGTTCCGAGATCCACGGTCAGGAAGAGCTCTTTTGCCGTCATGATCGATCTTTCGGACTCCGAGAGCTTCAGGAACAGGCCGTTCTGCACGGCGAGTACCTCGGTGCTGTTACTCTGTATACTGATGGTAAGCTTGCGCTGGTCAAGTTCACCGGTGAGGCACGCCGCCCCAAGCGCGGCAATGGTACGGCCGCAAACGAGGTCGAGCCGTTCGCCAAAGATAGCACTCTTCACCAGCGGTGACCTGAGGATCGCTCGTGCAGCTTCACGGGCATCCGCAACGGACTGCGCGTCACGTACCGTCACCTCGACGAACTTTGTCGCGCCCTCACCGTCCCGCGCCATCAGCTTCGCCAGCGCCTGACAGACCACCGTTAACCCCTCTTTGAAGGTTTCTATACCGATCGCCCCGCGCTGGCCGGTGGCAACGACCAGCACGGAATCGTTCGTGCTCATATCGCCGTCCACAAGGACCATATTGAACGAATCGTCAACCGCGTCCTGGAGACAGCTCCGCAGCGTTTCAGTCGCTACAGCGGCGTCGGTGTAAAGGACCGCGAGCATAGTGGCCGTGTTCAAGTGCGGCGCAATCATACCCGAACCTTTGGCAATGCCGCCAATGACCACCGATCCGCCGCTCTCATCCTCGATGCGCACCGCCACCTCTTTGGGAAAGGTGTCGGTGGTCATGATGCCTCGCGCTGCGGCCATGCTCCCGTTTGGTTCGACGGTCACACCTTCGAGGACCGCTCCGAGCTGCCGCTCGATCAGCGCCATGTCGAGTTGCGTGCCTATCGAGCCGGTTGAAAGCACCGCGACCTCAGCTTTCGGTACCTGCAATGCCGTTGCCGCAAGCTCTGCCATCTTCTCTGCGTTCCGCATTCCCTGCTCGCCGGTGAAGCAGTTGGCACAGCCGCTATTCGCTATGATCGCGCTCAACTGACCGCGAGCGACCTGCTTCACAGTGAACTCAGTCGGCGCCGCTCGCAGCTTATTGATTGTGAATGCGCCTGCAACGGTGCCTTTGCCCGCTATCAGTGTCAAGCCGAACTTCCCGTCTTTGCGCCCATATGCTCTGACGCCTTTGACCGCGCAAATGCCGCCCTTGATCATCTCGAACTTCATGTTTTGCTCAAAGCCCTGCCCCGCGATTCCTGCTCCACTTCACCCTTATCATACCCATAGAGCATACACACAAAAGAAAAATTATTTAAAGTTGTCTCCTGATGTATCTACACGTAAAGAAGCGAGAGGGGTAGGGCTCGTGGTCTAGTTGGTTATGACACCGCCTTCACGAGGCGGAGGCCATGCGTTCGAATCGCATCGAGCCCATTCTTATTTTGCGAACCGGCTTCTGTTGTTATCTATTCTTTCCGATGGATCCGACCGCCGGCGCTTTTCTGCACCGGTGGAGGGATGGCTGCGAGGAAGGTGAAAAGCTTATGTATCTGAGGATCTTTAGAGAGAGTAACGGGGGGCGCGGTTTTACCGGGAACTTTTTCGCTCATAACCCCCCATTTGGAGGAAGGTGAGTAAAAATGAACCAAGCAGAAAAGTCAAAGATAGTGGAGATCATGAAGAAGAACTTCTTTGGCGCGCATCTTGCCACCTGTGACGGCACCCAGCCGCGGGTTCGACCGGTGGCGCCCATCGTGGAGGACGACCTCGCCCTCTGGGTCGCGACCCACTGCAGCTCACATAAGGTTGAGCAGATCAGGGCGAACCCCCGGATCGCCCTCTCCTTTGTGGAGCACCCCGGCGGCGACAAGGTGGCGATCGTCACCGGCGAGGCACACCCAATCGGCGATCATGATCAGAAGAAGCGGGTGTGGGAGATCGCACCCTTCGATCTGTCGAAGTTCTTTCCTGAGGGCCCCGGATCTCCGGATTTCTGCCTCTTCAAGATACGCATTGAGAAGATCGAGTGGCGAGAGAGCTGGGAAAGCAAGACAGAGGTCTATAAGCCTTCCTAGGGCGATATCACACCTCTGAAAGAGAGCGAGGTAACAATGCAGGCAACGCGTTCGAAAGTGGCGATCGTGGGCCCGGGAAACGTCGGCAGCACCTTCGCGTTCGCCTTGATGATCAGCGGGCTTGCGCGTGAGATCGTGCTCATCGGGCGGGATATAAACAAGGCCGAAGGGGAATGCATGGATCTCAACCACGGTGCCAGCTTTGTGCAGCCGGTGCGCATCTATGCCGCGGGCTACGAAGGTTGTAAGGATGCGGACATCGTGGTGATCACCGCAGGGGCCAAACAAAAGCCGGGCGAATCGCGGATAGACCTGACGCAGCGAAACGCAGCGATTTTCAAGCAGATTATCCCCAGCATTGTGGAGCAGGAGGGAGATGCCATTCTGCTCGTGGTTTCCAATCCCATGGATGTGCTGACGTATCTCACGATAAACCTGTCAGGTTTTCCACCGCAGCGGGTTATCGGCTCCGGAACGGTCCTGGACAGCTCACGGTTCCGGTTCCTCATCAGCCAGCACTGCCGCGTGGACCCGCGAAACGTGCACGCGTATATTATCGGCGAGCATGGCGACACCGAGCTGCCGGTGTGGAGCCATGCGAATATAGGCGGGATGCTCTTCCCCCGGTACTGCCCCCAGTGTGAGATGCAATGCGATTACAAGACGGAATTGGGTGCCCTGTTCGAGGAGGTGAAGAACGCGGGCTATAAGATCATCGAGACAAAAGGCGCCACCTATTACGCGATAGCTCTGGCTCTGGTGCGGATCGTGGCGGCCATCCTGAGAGACGAGAATTCCGTGCTCCCCGTCTCCACGCTTATCCACGATTATTATGGCATACATGATGTCTGCCTGGGTGTTCCGGCAATCGTGAACCGCAGCGGCGTGGAAGGAATTCTACGGCTCGATCTCTCCCCCGACCGAGCAGGAGCAACTCCGCCGATCCGCGCAGGCGCTGAAGGAGATAATCAGCGGTATCAGGATATAAGGCGCCCTTACTATACCGCGCTACGAGTTTCTGCTGCACACCAATGACACGAAATTCAGGAACTCCGGAAGGAGTTATGCGATGAAGATCGAGAAGCACGTAATCACTAGATAGATAAGACTCAAGGCCTTGCTTACCCGTGCCGCAGGCTACGACCTAGATGGTTATAAAAATTAGATATCCGGAAATTGGAATATGCGGACTTTCTTGCAGAGTTTGTCCTAATTATCTCATGAACACGAAAAGTCGATGTTTAGGCTGCAAAAGTGAGAGCAGAATGGCCGTTGGTTGCCCTTTTATCACTTGTGCAATAAAGAAGAAAGAGGTTGAATTTTGTTGGGATTGTGAAGAGAGCAAAACGTGTGAAAAATGGAGGAAGCATAGAGCAGCAGGGAAAAGGGTTGATTCGTTCAAATGTTACCAAAAACTCGAAGAGGACATTGCCTTTATTCAAAAAAATGGAGTGCCTCAATTTGTAGAATCACAAAAAATAAGAGAACAAATATTAAGAGAGATGATACAAGAATTTAATGAAGGACGTTCAAAAAGTTACTACTGTATTGCAGCTACTGTTTTAGAGATCGATGAAATAAAAGAGTTATTAGCCAAAGCAAGAAATGATTCTGAAGGACTAACAATTAAAAATAAATCAAAATTACTCCATTCCAAATTGGATGAAATTGCTACGCAGAGAAAGTATTATTTGAAGTTAAGGAAATGAAAAATCCTCGATTGTTTTCTTGATTATTTCTACAGGTTTTACAGTCCCAACGGCTTTATTTGCTCGCTTATATGCTCGCTTCGTCCCGAGCTTATGCTTCATCCGACCATACCGCGTTAAATAAAGAGACAGCAAAAATAGTTTACCACAATATTTGCGGTATATGTTATCATATTAAACCCGTTTAAAAGTTACGTATTCATTGACAAAATCTTTATTATTGACGGCATTGAGCTGCTTAAATATGAACTCGAATTTAACCTCTATTTCTGCTGCAATGGCATCACGTACATCTCTGGGCAAGCTCATAATCTCTTTTTTGAATGGCCCGAATGCTTTTTTACGTGTCCTATACAAAAACTGCTCCTCTGTCTCACCGACCTTTGCTTCATGTGCCGCATTAGTTCTGAGCCATTCGTACATTTTCGCCTTGAGTTCAGTCGGAAAATGCTTGGATTCATACAGCATATTCTGGAATTCCGTGGCCAAATGTACTTCGGCAGTTTCGCATTCCGGGAATTTATGAAATGCCTCTGCCGGTAACGTTGATGCGCCGTGCTGTACTGCGCCGGCCAGGCCGTATTCTTCGCGTGCAATCTCGGCTAAGATCTCCAAGGTATCAAAATCGAGTTTTACCTGAGCGATCGATCCGTCCGGTAAGACCACCCCGCCATGGGAGGTTCCCGTTTGCACCGAGATCTTGCTGATACCGGTTAAGCCCTGGTTCATTCTTTCGGTATAACCGGCCATAAATGCACGAAGCTCTTCAGGCGTGGAATTCTGACGGCCCACCTCGCCTATTTCTCCGCCAACAGAAACGGTAACTCCGCGCGGCTCCACGCTTCTGATAAACTGTGTGAGTTTCGCGCATACTTCATAATTATCCTTCTGCTGGTGCTGTACATCCGGTTTGGATAAATCCACCAGTGTCGACGAATCGATGTCGATATTGTAGAACCCTGCGCCTATCGCTTCGACGATCAAGGCCTGCAGACCTGTTACTTCTCTGTCGGGGTTCTCCTTAAAAATATTCGTCTTTACCTGGAAATGGTCACCCTGAATAAAAACCGGGCCTGAGTAATCTTCGGTTATCGCCGCTGCCAGAACCACCGCGGCATATTCAATTGGCGGCTGGGCAGTATAACCAATCTCCGACCGGGCAATCTCGAAGATGAATGCCCCGCAATCATTCCTCCCGGCCACTCTGAATAGGGCACACGCCAGATCATACGTCATGCTCCTCAGATTTATTGCGGGCACGGTAAAACCGCTCAGTTCGCCTCGACCCCGTGCCATATAGAGCTCGTTAATACTGGCGGGAAAAATCCCGCGCTCATACGCGATATCAAATATCCGTTTGGCCAGCCGCTGCTTTGTTTCAACCGTATCAGCCAGGATAATGCCCCTAACCCACTGCTCGATCTCTCGCGGTTTTCCATCCATGCCTTTTCTCTCCCCCTAGGTTAGAATACGAATCAGATTGTGGATACTTTCCACATCCAGCTCTTTTTGCTGAATGGCTACCTCAAAATCTACCGTAACAATCTTATTATCACTGATCCCTACGACCTTATCGTACTCTCCCGCTAAGAGGCGATTTACTGCTTCACCGCCCAACCGCAAGGCCAAATCACGGCTGTATGCCGTTGGCCTGCCGCCCCGCTGGATATGCCCTAAAACTACCGGCCGCGTTTCCCGTCCTGTCATCTCGGTAATTTTACGGGCAATCTCTGCTGCGGACGCGGCACCCTCGGCAACCACGATGATCCAGCTGGCTTTGCCGCGTGCATTCCCCCGGGCAATGTCCCGGCAGATGGCTTCGAGATCGTACGGCCGCTCAGGAATAATGACCTCCTCGCAACCGCCCGCCAGAGCTACAGTGAGCGCGATATAACCGGTATTCCTGCCCATTACTTCTATCACAAAAATCCGCTCCATGCTGGTGGATGTATCGCGGATATTGTCAATGGCACGCAAAGCGGTATTTACTGCAGTATCAGCACCAAAGGTCAAGTCGATGCCGTTTATATCATTATCAATGGACGCAGGGACACCGATGCACCGCACGTTGTATCTGTTAAAAAAATCGTGTGCCCCGGCAAAACTGCCGTTTCCACCGATGATGACCATACCGTCAATAGCATGTTTTTTAACCGTCTCAAACGCCCGCTTCTGCCCAGCTTCTGTGTGAAACTCCCGGCAGCGCGCGGTCTTTAATATCGTCCCACCCTGATTGATGATACCAGAAACTGTGCGACGGTCCATAAGTTCTAACTCCTCGTTGATCAAACCACTCCAGCCGCGGAAAACGCCCAGTACCTCCACGCTACGATATGCTGCAGTCCGAACTACCGCCCGTATGGCGGCATTCATGCCCGGGGCATCTCCGCCGGTGGTTAAAACGGCAATTCGTTTCATCATGGCCTTAGTTACCAACTCTTACGTCTGTTATTTGTTCTGCATTCGTTTTATAGGTTTATCTAGCTCATTCGCTGGCAACCCATGAACCGCTCGCGAGGCATGCAGACATGACGTTTAATAGCGGCGGCCCAACGCTGAGTGAGCTAGATTCACGCGCTCGGCGAGACCAAACGAACGTATGCACGACCAAGCGCTCACCCACCGCTATCCGCGAGGCAACAAGACACCTATCCCAGTATGACCTCAGAACGCCGTGCGAACGTTATCGGGAGCCTTTGATCTTATCAGCGATCGTCCGTATCTCGTTCGAGATCTCACTCAGTCCTGCCCGTATCTTGATCAATTCCCGGGCAACACTCCGCTTCTCCTCGTCTTCGCTCCTCGCGAATTTTACTGATAACGTATTCAGTGTGCTGGATTTTTCTTCGAGTCGCCCGGAGGTATCGTTCAACGCCGCGGAAATCTGACTCACGTCCACGCCTTTACCCGCGCCTCGCGAGACATAGATATACACAAATGCGGCACCCACTATCAGCCCGAGGAGCATTGAGAGCAGGGCATAGAGCATGAGCGGCGGTGGCTCTGCCTGGACTGAAAGGTCAGTATAATGTTCAGAGAGGATGGATGCCCAACCGGGATGCCCCTGTTCCGCTAATCGCCGGATATCCGCTTCCAGAGCGGTTTCGCCGATCTTACCTCGTGCCTCTTCCAGATTCCGCTCGATCGCGCTCTGAGCATCCTGGATTTTTTCGGTTGTTGAGTAGAACGTCATCGAGGGCTCCAATTTCTGTATAATGGTCGCTAACGTCGCTCCGTCTCGCGTCGTTCCCACCGTTAGCTCGACGTATACTTCCCCTTCGCCAATGCCGTAAATATCGTAGGCCTCGAACCCGGGCTCGGCGATCTTCTTTATCGGCTTGGGAACATCGCCGGAGAGCACAATCGTCGGAACAAGGGCTTCATGCGCTTCCGCACCCTTCCACACGAGCACATTCGCTGCATGGTAAATATCATCACCAAACTTCCATTCCGGGTTATCGAGATTTGTCCGCAATTCCAGAACATAGGTATCGAGAATCGGATTCCCGGTCTTGCTCACGCGGATGTTGAATTCCAGCCGGACACCTTCGTATTGTTTGCTCCTCAAAAAATCAACGTAGGTCTGCTTACTTCCCGTTTCCAAATTAAGGACATACGATGCATCCCCGTCCAGCCTCAGCACGTCCTGCTGCGCTGATACGATTCCACCAGCCAAAACCAGAAGTATGCAGGACAAAACGGCGAGTGCTGTGATAGCTAATCCGTTCTTACTCATTTTTCTTTCCTCCGCATATCAAGCGAGAGGTCGGGAAGCTCCACACTCTTCTGGTTGTTCGCCTTCCGCGCTTCACCAAATGCACCCCCTGCACGCAGTTCACCCGATTCGGTTAGCTTTTTCAAGTCTTTTAACGAGGACAACAGCAGTGCAAGTGGGCCACCCATCTCTTTGATCCCCTTTGCTACCCGCAGGCTATCCTCCCGTATCCTCGCGATCTCCGCTTCCGCTTTTGAGATCTGACGTATGACGCTCGACGTGGTATCCTCAGAAGGTATCTTACCGAGAAACACCATCGAGTTGTCAATGACTGTTTTTACATCGGTACTGAACCGGTTCGAGAGGTCGTCGATCCGATCGAGTAATATCTCCATATTTCGTGCTGCGTCATCGATCATCCTCTGCATCCGCCCGGCTTTATCTTCCGGAGGCGCACCGGCGTTCATGCCTTTCAAGCTCACGATCAACTCGTCAAGCTCGCTCTTCAGGACAACAAACCCGCGTTCCGCCTCTTTCGTCCATCGCTTCACGTTCTCCATGCTCTTACTGGCGGTTTCAAGCCCGTGCACCAGCATCGTGAGATTCGCGAGCGAGTAGCTCTCGGGATCAGGGACGCGCATGTTTTTGATGTCCTCGGCCGTATTCAAGCCGGTAAGCAAATCGTCGAAGATCTTCAAGCACCGGGCAAGCACGATCGGAACGTTATTCCAGATAGCACCCTTCTCCAGTATCTCGTAATTCTTCCAGTACGTCGTTACCGTATCCCTGTTTTTATCGTCTGCGCCCGGCGTATAGGATAATCCGGAGATAATAGAGAAGGGTTTCGGGGTGCCGTAGAAGAGCGAATGATGCCGCTGCAAGCGAATGAAATCACTTTCACTGTACGCTTTCTCAAGCCATTCCAGTTCTCGCAATCGTGGCGGCAGCCCGGGTCCCGGCGCCCAGGGTTGCAGTCCGATCATCAGCGTGTAGATAGCAAAGCTGTGCGACCGTGCAGGTGTATCCAATTTCAGCACATCTGCATCCTTTGCAAATCGTTCCGTCACCATGGTCTTAAACGCTCCTCCGCCGAGCCGCGCATCATCAAAATTGTCCGCCCGGGTGCTCAACACCGCGATGAAGTGCCCGAACTTCTCCTCCTCGTTCACCACGTTACCCAGCGCATCGAGGGTGAGGAAGCCGTAATCGTGCAGAATATCTATATAGCGCGACGTCATGGTGCTCTCGATAGAATGCCGGTAGTTCACCATCGGGTTGAAGATGACATCGCCCTCGTTGATGGGCGCATGTGTCCACCGGAAGAACTCCTCCTCTCTGCCGAGTTTCTTCATGATCGCGAAGAACGAGAGATTCTTGAGGTCTTCCCTGCTCTTCTTCAAACTCCGTATCTCCTCGTCCGATAATTCGATCTGATGGTAGCTTCTGGTATTCAGCGGTGATGTGATATCCCTGAGTAGTTTGCTCTTAAGCGCC
Organism: Methanomicrobia archaeon; assembly: GCA_011049045.1. NCBI lineage: Archaea > Methanobacteriati > Methanobacteriota > Methanomicrobia > Methanomicrobia archaeon. The sequence goes on from DSCO01000028.1 coordinate 42,630, forward strand.
TCCAAGCGTTCTAAATTCCGCTCGGTAAGCCGCTTCTCCTCTTCTGCATCGCTTGCCCGCAGCTCCAGGTCGAAGACCTCCTCCTTCAAGCCGGCTATTTTCTTACGTGCTCTTTCCAGCTTCTCCCGGGCGTCCGACATCGCACCGGCATTCCGGTGAGCAAAGAGCCCCGACGCCGATTCATGGCTATCGATCTCGCGCTGTATCTCCCGTATCCGCCCTTCAAATCGCTCCAATTCGCCCCGTTCAGTATCTATCTTGCCACGGATGTCCGATATCTTCGCCTCTATCTCCACCAATCGCTGCCGGACACCCGGTATCTCATCCTCAATGTCGTACAGCAAGAACAATTTCTCGGTAGGGAATACACACTCGTAGTAACCCAGGGAATCAAATCTGTTTTCATAGCCGCGTGCTCTGTTCTGGAGGTCATTGAGGTCGAGCCACTTACCCTTCGTCTCCACTGCCCCTCCGGGGAGGAACCCGAGGTCGAGGAGGAAGCGCGGTATTGCCCGTTCCAGCTCTTCATCACGATTCTGCCCTTGAAGGTCCCTGCCCAGAAGGAAGAACAATTTGAAGGGGTTAGAATAATTCTTATCCTCGACCACGATGTCCTCGGTATGTGACATGAGGAAATGAAGCTCTTTCAGGGTACCAAGGGCATTCGCGGTCGGGAGCGCGGATTCCTTGCTAGATGGGAGAATACCCATGCCAAAGATCACGGGCTCGGACCCGAACTGTTTTGAAATCCAATCCCGGATATCGATCGCGACATCGAGCAGCATGCTCGAGCCCGTTCCACCACCGAATGCGCACACCATGACGATAAAAAAGTCCTTGCCACCCGTTCTGTTTCTCAATTCCGATGCCGCCGTGCCGATCGCACTGAATATCCGCTCCCGGTGTACATTATACATCGCTCGTCCGTAGATCCGATGCTGGCCACAACCGGCACCGGCAGCCGAGAGATATGGGTCAGGAAGCCAACGATTGGCGTTCTTCATCAAGATGGTATCCGGTCTACTGAGGATTATCTTCTTCCGCTCCTCGACTTCAGTGCACGCACTTGCAGAAGCCTGGTCGGTATCGATGATCAGGAACTCTTCATTCTTGGGCACTTTCCCAGCTTTGGACTTCAGCATGCGCAGGATATTATTGACGATGGCGCTACCCTGTCCGCCAATTCCAATGACGATCCTATTAACCGTATCTTCTCCCTTTTCCATCTATCCTGCTCATACCCCCTTCTCTTTCTTTTCGTATTCTTCCACTTTTGCTTTGATGGAGCCCATCTCCTCCTCGAAATGCTCTATCTCCATCCCGCTCCCCCGTATGTCACTTTCAATCCCCGCGACCGCGCTATCAATGCTCTTCGCAGCCGAGCTGAGCTTTCTTGCCTCCTTCTCGCCTTTGAACCATACAGCAACGCCGAATAAGCCAAAGATAACGCCCACCGCTAATATGCTATAAATCACGATATTCGACGCATAGCCGGATAGCGAAGCAAGAGCCTGATCCCGGTACTCGTTCAACGCAAAGGAGATAACTGCGAAGACAACACCGATGAGCGGTATGAGCAGCAGCATTTTGTCCACCTTGAGCTTCAAAAGCATCACCACTACCTCGACGATGAGCAATAAAACAACAATCAGGATGCCTATGCTCGTAGGGTCCATATCCAATCCCTCTTCCCTTTTACTATAGCGCGTATGAGTATTTTAATGTACCACCCACCGGAGCCCGGGATCATCCGCGCGTTTGACACGCTTTAAAGCTCTTCCCGCTTTCCACGTTCTGCCCGCATACGAGCGGCTTGCCCCACTTGTTCGTATTTTGGCGTCCGGTTTTGCAGCGGGCCTGCTGCCCGAGCTGAACGGAGGCTGCTTTGAGGAGCGCCGCAGAGAGTGGTGTTCCGTCTTGCCGACGCGGCGGGGCACGAGAACAGAACTATTCCCCGGGGGGATCGTCTTCTGTTGTTTTGTAAGAAGGAGCGCTATGTGGTTCTTCCTTGATACGCTTCAGCCGTTCAGCATCATAGAGCAGACGAGAATACGCATCGGCGGCTAAAAGCCGGTATCGACGAATGAAACTTTTTACCTCTGTTGTTGATCCCCATTTGAGCTCTTCAACCTCGTCCATCTTATTTTTGGACCAATATTCCACCGGGTAGACCTCTGTTGTGGGATTTGCTTCCGCTATTTCCGCCTCCAGCTCAAAAATCCGGTGATACACCGTCCCCAGCGTGGCAACAGATTTTCGTATGAGCGCGTCACCATACTCGCGCAGCTTTGCGATCTCCGACGGGGACATGCAGGCCTCTATGCCCCTTTTTAGTGCATCCAACTCCGCTTTATCTTCGCTCGTATCGAGCAGCTCAGAAACGGCGATCGTCAGATCAAGAACCTCTGCCTTGTACTGATCAAACGCGTCTTGCAAGAGAACTATCAGTCGCTCAATCATGCTTTTCAATACTCGTGCTGCATTTTCGTAGTTCCCATGCTCTATGCTGTGTTCGACGATTTTGATATCCGTTCTGATCCGGGTGGTGTCCACCTTTGCTATCTCTCGCCCTACCGCCTCCAGGCGGTGTGCGTCCTGCAGAGCGATTTGAAGCGCTTCTTCCACGGTCGAGCCAACGTCATTCATAAATAAAGAGAGCTCGAGCGAATCCACGATGATACGGTCCCCGGGCCGCAGCTTTGACTCCAGCCGCTCTATCTGACCGTGAAGATTCAGATAGCCTGCAGCTTCAAGCTCTTTTAGATGTTTCAGGTATTCCGAGCATTTATCCATCATGCGGGAATACAGCACCACCTCGTGCCGATCTTTTATACCCTCGAAGAGTTTTTTCACCCATTCTATATCGGCGAAAACGACTTTTCTGAGCTTAACGCGGTCTATCTTTGTTCTTCCGTTCACTTCGCATCCCAGCTCAAGCAGAGCTTCTTTTACCTTAACCAACTCTTCCATGAATTCTCTGCTACTTATCCCGTATTTATGCTCAAAATCGTACAATATACGCCGCTCTTCCCCATAGCGATCGGCGATTCGCATGACATCGCGCTCCATTACACGCTCAGTTATGCCTCTCTTGCGTACCGTAACGAGGTATCGTACCAGAAAGGAGACTGCAATCATTACGGGGATGAACAGGAGTATAATTGTTATAGCAAAATCAGAGCCGGTATTGAAAAGAATGAAGATACCGAGCGCAATTAATACCAGAAATACAAGTGGAGCGATAAGCCTATACCGTCTCATGCGCAAGCCTCCTTATCTCGCGTAATCGTTCCAGTTGCTCAAACTTAAAGGTGAATAAATTGGTTATCGAAGCTATGTTCCGTTTTGCCGGAAATACCGCCAGGCGATACTCCTTCGCATGCGTTTGCAGGACTTCCTCTACCTGCTCACGATCCACACTCCGGCTGCTGAGAAAATAGTCAGGGACCTGCAGGATGGACAGGCACTTCTCGCAGCCTAACGGCATATCAGAAACGCTGAACTTCTCGAGGGAGACGCGAAGCAGTGTTCTGAGATCCAGCGGTTTGTGGCGTAGAACGGGGATGATATAGCCCCATAACCCTTTGGTCAGCTCCGAGGCTCGTGACAAGGCCACATAGCCGGGTTCATCATCAAATGATAACAGCTTGGGCATCTCGCTCAACTGCAAAGCTGAACTGCTTTCTGATGCGGAAGCGGATCCCGGCGCTGCTATTCCTGCGAGGAGATCCGCGATGCAGGAGGCGATATACCGGTTGTAGCCCGGGTAGAAGTCTTCGTAATTTGGCAGGTGTGCAATCCGCTCATTATCAACGATGAGAACAGTACGCACGTGCTTTTCGAGCTGTTCCAGCGATTGATACGCGGCTGCTAATTTCTCGCTTTTTTCTCGCCGCTTCGCGGGGACAATGCCCACGAGAAAGCACGGTATGTTGAGCCCGGTCAAGAACTCTGCGATACGAGACGTCTGGTCGCTCCCCCCGAGGCTGGAAAAGAGGAGTGCGAAATCAATGCCCTTCACGGTCTTCAGGGCCTCTACTGTTCGATTACCGTTCTCCGGGTCGGCCGTGAGCACCAGGGGTCGGGCTCGTTTCACCGCTCTATAATCCAGCAAAGCATCACGAATGGCCGCCCCGGCGGGCCCTAACCCGATAAAGAGAATGGTCATAACGTCTTTTTAAACATTTATAGCACTTTACGCCTTTATACTTATTGATGGATGCGCATCGTGTAGTTATTTTGCTGACCCTGGCACTAATTCTGATTCCCTTCCCCGTGCTCGTTTTTACCACAACACCTGCAGCCGGCTCAGACGCGCTGAAGCGAGAGCTGCTCGCAGAGCTCCTGGCAGTGGATGCGGACGCAGGCGTTTTTAGTGCTTATGAAGAGCTGTATCTGGCAAAGACCCAGACCCAGGCGGTGCTCCAGGGCATGGAAGGCGCGGCGGTGACAGCCATTACCCGGGAGTGGGTGGAGCTCCTCCTCGGCATTATTGAGGACTTTGAAGAGCTCACCGAGTCAAGTAAAAGCGCAGAGCCGTCAGACCACCGGGCTGCACTTGTGCTCGCGGAACGAGTAAATTCGTCCATCAGCATGCTTGACCGTTACGAAAGCGCAAAAGAATATGAGATATCCCTGCTTGCAGCGCTCGCGCTGGAGCGCTTTTATCGCGGCGAAGGGGAATTCTTTGAGGCGCTTTCAAGGATCGAAGAAGAGACACGGGTGAAGATCGAGTATGAACAGCTCAGCGCGAGCGCATATAGAAAGGGCGGCGTGTATACCCTAAGCGATGCGAGCAGGATGGAGTTTGAGTCACGGAGAGACGAATGGATATACAAACGCGACATGGAGCGAGCTGCAGGCTACCTCGATGCATCGCGGTCGCATCTTGCCCTTGCACAAAGTCCTTCGTCCGGTTTCTTTGGTGCTGCGTTCATCGAGATACTGAAGGCGAAGGATTCATTGGAGCAAGCGCAGACACTCTATGAGAAACACCGGGATAGGGAGCTGGAGAATCTTGGCGGTATTGAATCGGAGATAAGAACAGTTTATCAGCGGTTGATGCTCGAGACACTTAAAGGTGTAGCACTATATCTTCTTATTCTCTCCTTATTCACCGTATTTTTATGGCGTAATTTTGAACGGTGGGATGGTGATGTGCATGATACGAGGTTGGGTGAAGCGCTTATTGATTAAGACAACAATGGTGGCTTTTTCGTGCACCTTTTTGTTGCTATTGCTGCAGCCAGTCAGTGCTTTAGACATAGCAGTGAGTCCTACTCATAGAGATGTAGGCTTATCATTCGGTCAGTTCGCAGATAATACTGCAACGCTGTCTTTAACCATTACTAATTACGAAAATACAACAGTAAGTGGCACTATAGATATCTCTCCTACGCCACCGTCCCGTATAACCATCACCGGGCCTTCGTCTTTTACCTGTGATGCTGATTCAACCACCACCGTTCGGTTCACCATTGTGGCATTACCATCACCATCTGGTGAAGATGAGACGCACACAGTTACACTGGATATCGGGGGGAAAAAAGTCACCGTCAGGATAACAGTAACCTACTCTGCGCGGATCGAAGTTACTCCCGCGTCAATCGATTTTGGGCGGGTTAGTCCTACCCAAAAACCCGTGGAGATCGTTCGATTCCGTGAACTCTATGGGTACAAAGACGTTCCGGTAAACCTCGTTCGGAGCGGAAATGACTGGGTGACGGTGACAGGCCCTTCGAACATAACGGTCCCAAAAGATGGATATGCTGACGTCACCTTTCAGCTCACACCGGGAACGCTGGTTCGGAACGACTATTCATGGACCTTCGCCCTGTCTACCCCCACCCGCCATACGACCATAAGTCCGAGCTCGATCTACCTCAAGGTGTATATGCTATTGCCCGCGAGGCTTGGCACACTGTACGATGAAGAGCTGGCACTAGCGTTTGATAAGCCAAAGGGAACTGTTTCGAGATACGAGCGGGATATCTATGTACGCGTGCGAAATGAGGGTGACGAGACCATGCGGGTGAGCAGCAGTATTACAGAATCCCCCCGCGGCGGGATCAGTATCACCATCGTCGAGTCCCCGAACGAGGTAGCGGGAAAGAGCAGTAAGAACATTCGACTCCGTGTTAGTGCACCGTATGATGCCCCAGAAGGGACCTACCGGGGGCGCGTGTACGTAGACGCGGGAGCTGCTGGTCGTGGAACAGCAGAGATCACCATAGTGATAACATGGCCTGTTGACTTCACGATCACACCGACCGCCATTGATTTCGGATCCATCGAGTTACAGGAGCGTGGGTATGGACAGAAAAGCACGAGCATCACGTTAACCGAGACCTATCTTTACAAACCGGTGCGGAATGTGCGCTTTTCGAAGACCGGTGCATACGGGAACTGGCTAACAGAAGAGCTGGATTTCCTGGAAATCCCGCCCGGTGAATCAAGAACCGTTACCATCACGATAGAGCCGGGATTAGAGGCTGTGCCCGAGGACTATGCATGGACGTATAGTGTCGGTGCGTACGAGATCGCAGCAAAGCGTATAGCGGTAACGGCAAAGATCGTTCCAATCAATACCACCAAGATAATAGAAGGACTTCAGTCATTCCGCGGAACCCCCCTCTATCTCGCTTATCCGTCTTCTGAATCGATCATAGCACAGGGGATAGAGCTGCTTGAGGATGTGGAGCGCCACGAGATAAGTGCGGAGGACTGGAGTAAAATACCCGTTTTGATGACAGGAACGCTCTCGCTACTCTCGTCGTTAAATAGTGGTATTGTATTCACCGAAGCGGCGAACTATAGAAGCGCGCTGGAGAGCTTATCAGCAGCATCGGTCGCAACAGCTACGATAGAATCGAACTCAAATCTGAACAACGCAGCTCTAGCGGGTTATGCAACGACTCTTGCAGCGGATGCGGGCAAGACGACCGAGGAGGTGTTGCGTGATGAAGCGAAGCTGCTCGAATTGCGGGGGTGGACCTTAAAGAAAGCCGTGGAGCATGCACTGGCAACCGATGACATCGGAGGTTTAACCGATGAAGAAAACGTGCTCGATGCTGCGCTTTCGTATCAATATGCGGCTGTACTTTACGGGCTGCTCAACGATAGAGAGAAGCGACTGGCGAACGTTTATGAAAGCTCGTTGCTCATGGACAAGCACGATGATCTGGTGAGTGATGCGACCGATCTTCGCATTAGAGTGGAAACGAGCATAGCAACGAGCAAAGAGAACGACCTGGCCAGAATTGGGGATTGGTATCTTCTGGTAAATCCGTATAACTACGATACGTTTGTAGCGAGCTATGAAACCGCAGAGCGTTATCTGGCTGAAGCGTCCGAGAAATATACGGTAGCAGGCGAGCGGTTTTTGTACACGCAAACAGCGGGGGATCTCGATCGTTTGCAAAGCGAGCTGAGCTCTATTCTCCTTTTGTTCTTCATTGCGTGCAGTTTGTACGCCATTTTTTTCATCTATGCGATCACCCGGATCATCAGGGGAACGACGGCTTATCTGCGGGACGTGTATGAGCGAGAGGCGGGGGAGTTACTGGTCAGTGGGTAGCTGCGCCCATCGCGGCATGGCGCGTCGAAGACGTGCTGACAAAGGAGAACGCTCGGACGGTGATGGCAACGGGGTAATCCGTATGCCGCTCGCTCGCTCACTGCTTCCCCTCGTGGTCGCCTCTGAGGGTGTCTACGAGACGGCAAAAGCACGATAAACAAAAATCAGGATGAGCCCGGCGTTCGTTACCGGTTCGTAACTGGCCGAATTGGTGTCAAATCGATTATTTACCCGCGTTTGAGGTGTTATCCAAGATTTATTATTTATCAGAGATAAGAATATATAGTGAGTAGAATCCGATTGCCAGAAAAGAAAGAGCGATGGCAACGTCAAAGACTCACGGAGATAGATGATACTTCAAAGGAGGAGCCTAAAATGCATGATGTAGATACCACGAAATACGTCATTCATGCTAACATCACAGCGGAGGGTTTCGTGGAGAAATCCGATGTGGTGGGTGCAATATTTGGTCAAACGGAAGGTTTATTAGGTGAAGAGCTGGATCTGCGTGACCTGCAGAAGAGCAGCCGAATCGGGCGCATCGAGGTGAATGTGGAGTCGAAAGGTGGAAAGTCCAGTGGCGAGATCCTCATCCCTTCAGGTCTCGATAAAGTGGAGACCGCGATTCTGGCTGCGTCTCTGGAGACGATCGATCGTGTCGGGCCGTGTATAGCGAAGGTGGCCGTACAGAAGATCGAGGACATTCGAGCAACGAAGCGGAAGAGAATAACGGAGCGCGCGAAGCAGCTCCTGCACGAGGCGGTCGAGAAGGGTATTGAGAGCGAATTGATGGTGAGCGAGGTGAAGCAGGCCGTACGAATGGAGGAGATCACGAACTACAAGGGATTGCCGGCGGGCCCGAATGTGGAAAGCTCAGATGCTATTCTTATTGTAGAAGGGCGAGCGGACGTTCTGAATCTGCTGAAATACGGGATCAAGAACACCATAGCGGTGGAAGGCACGAACATCTCGCCGGTGATCGCGAAGTTGAGCAAGCGAAAGACCGTGACCGCATTCGTTGACGGTGATCGCGGCGGCGACCTCATCTTGAAGGAGCTTTTACAGGTCGCTGACGTGGATTATATCGCCGCAACGCCCGAGGGGCGAAGCGTCGAGGACATGAGCTACAAGGAGATAACGAAAGCCCTGCACAACAAAACGCCGGTCGAGCAGCAGGAGTACGGTAAGAAGGAGTCGGAACGGGAGGCACAGCGCGTCATTCCGCGAAAGCGCCCGAAAGAGCTGAAAGAGGAGCGCGAAAAGCTGCCAAACCCGTTCCAATCACATCTCGACGAGCTTGAAGGCACCTTTAAGGCTCGACTTTTGGATAAGGACAAGAACGTGCTCAAGGAGACCACGGTACGAGATCTCGCGAAGGAATTGAAGGAGACGAGCGATGATACGAACAGCGTGGTCTTCGACGGCGTGATCACGCAGCGGATAGTAGATATCGCGAAGGAGAAGGAACTGGAGTACGTGGTGGGCCTCAAGATCGGCGATGTGGTCAAAATGCCGACGTCCCTGAAGGTGATCACCTCAGAATCCGCCTAGAGCGATAAAATCCGCAGCCAGTCAGGACCGCGGGCAGAGCACCCCGGTTTCTTTCTTTCTCCTTTCTCCCGCTCTACGGACCGTTACAGTAAGTGCACCGAGCAGAGAGCAGTTAGCGGATGTAGCCGAGCTCTTCCTCGCGCACCCGTGGCATCTGCGCTTGCTCCATCTCTTTCAAGCGATCGACGACCTTTTCCATCTCCTCGGCACGATCTTTCAAGGCCTGCGTGTCCAGCTCAAGATGCAGCGCACGCACCAGTATGTCAAGGACAGCCTGCGCGCTCTTCGGATCAACGAGATAGCCAGACGTGAGACCCAACAAGCAGACTGCGGGGATCTCGCGCAATTTACCGAGCCCGAGCAGGAGACCGGAGGCGCCGACGATACTACCACCGGGCTCTTCCTCCCTGAACTCGACGCCGTACTGCTTCATCTCCTCGACGAGCGCAACGGTATTCGCAGCGCCCAGCACCTTCTGCCGCTCCACGAGGTGCCCGATACCGTAGCCGCCGAGCGTATAAATCCGGGAGACCCCAAACCGCTCTGCGATATCGAGCAGCGTCTCTGCAATGAGATAATGCCCCTCGTTAGTAACGCTCTGTTGATCACCGGTGAGGATCAACAGGTCGTGCTCCTTCGAGTGGCAGGCATAGAGCTCATTCTTACACAAACGAACGGTCCCATCGCTCTCGACCAGTACCTGAGGCGGGAAATGCCAGGAGTAGAGCTCGAGAATCTTCTCGGCCTTGAGTTCGTGAATGATATGCTCAGCGACCAATTTACCCACGTTACCGACGCCAGGAAGCCCTTCGAGCATCACCGGCTCGTTCAATTTTACCTCTTTCAGCTCATGTAGCTCTATCTCGTCCATATTTCATCATCCGCCTGTATTTGCCATAAGGATCTTGAGGCGAGAACCGCGGAGGTTTCGCTCGATTCGTCCCACTGCCACACTTCGGGCAGACCTCCTGCAAGGTATATTCGCCACACACCGCACATCTCCTTATTCTTGAGGCCATTAAAAGCTTTACCTCTTTTCTCTGCGTATGCTATGTGAGGTTGCGGAAGAACTTACCAGACCCCCCCTGCTGCTTGACAAAAGAGATAGCAGTCGTGGCCGCCTCGCTCAAGATGCTCTCTGCCTCCTTGTAATTCGGCGCCGTGACCCGAATCCTGTACCGGGGGGCGCCAATGTAGAAGCATTCAACGCTGGTGCCCTCAGTGGTCTCATCCGGAGCTTTTGCCGATAACTGCGCCCTGATCAGCGCCTCAGCCGTGAGCAACGCTTCCTTGATCACTTCCACTCCGTTCGGTAATGGTGACTTGAGCTCAAGATAGCCGCTGATCTGAACAGAGGGTAGTTTCACGTTCGCATGGGCGACTTCATCGATCGCATCGACATACTCCGGGGCGATGCCGAGCTCGATGAGGACGCTTTTACCCTCGCGGACGACATCCTCAAAGGCGTCGTACAAGCTGCCATAGGCATCCAGAAGCGTTACCTCGATCGCCTCCCGCTCCTCCTTTCCTGCTTTAACGGCCGCGGTGGGCGTGGTAAGCGCAAGGGTAAGCCACTTCTTGGCTTTCTTCTCGTTCTTCCACTCCTTTATCCGCTCCCGCTTCTGCGCGTCTTTGACCGCCTTTAAGGAGAGATCAATGTGCCCGCGCCGCGTATCCACAAAGAGTACTTTGCAGACGATCTTCTGCCCTTCTCGCACATGATCCCGGAGATGCTTCACCCAGCCGGAGGAAACCTGACCGATGTGGATGAGCCCTTCTTTGTTGCCGTACTCATCGAGGGTGACAAAGGCGCCAAAACTCTCGAGCTGCTGCACGGTGCAAATGACCAAGTCACCCTTCTCCGGCCACTCGTCACGTACCATTACGTAAAGACCTCGATGATCTTGCCTTTGATCTCCGCCTTGCCGCCTGCCGGCTCAACCAGGGTGCTGCCACAGACGTCGCATTTCACCCGCGTCGCGGCATGATCAAAGACGATCTGCTCATGCTCGCAGTCGTTACACTTAACCCGCAGGAATTTGCTCTTTGTTCGCTTCTCCATCTTGACCACTCACTCCACCAATTCAAGCTTAGCAACGCGAAAGCCGCTCCGTTGATGCGCTTTCTTACACTCTGAGCAGCGGTACCTGAGGAAGACCTTCTTGGTCGGTTTATCGCCGCCGGGAACCTTTGAGAACTTACCCATATTCCCAATACCGGATCTGCGCTTCTTCTGGCGGACGATCCAGTTGAGTGAAGAGGCACGTCCCTTCTTTACCTTCTCCACGCTGTGAACGGTATGCTTGTCGCAGAACGGGCAGTAGATCCGCATTTGCTTTGGCATTTTCATTTTTCGTCGTGCTCACCTCCACCAGGCGCGATTTCACCTTCGAAACGCTCTGCAACACCGCGCTTGCAAAGGATCTCAGCGTTGGTCTTCGGCAACAGTATAACATCTTCTCTTTTGAGTTTATAAATTCTCCCGTCAATCCCCATGAAGGGCGGGAGATCATCCAGGATCCGAACGATGTGCAACTCCTCGCCGCGTTCCCTGGCCGGGGTGGGCTTGGTGGACCTGAAAAGGTTCCAGGACGATTTTGGCTGCTCTTCTCGCTTTCCCGGATGCTGCGGCTGCTCTTTTTCTTCTTCATTCGATCCGCTCTCGGCCTTCCGCACGCTATGCTGCGCTTTCGGTACGTTTTCCTGAACAGACCGTTTCAGCTCGCTCTGCGCTGCTGACGCGGCGCTTCCTCGCTGATCGAGCATCAGGGCTAACAAGCGCTCCTTACCCTCATCCACGTGACGTTTGACGCCCGTGAAGATCTCCTCCTCCGCGGCCAGCATTCCCCGCGGAAGAGTTCTGGAGCCGGAGCTGGCGAGCTTCACGATCTTGCCGATGCGCCGCCGCACGATATCCTCGACCTTCATGCGCGCGTTGCGAATCTCATCCTCCACGAGTTCAGCTCGACGCTCGTCCACCGCGCACTTCTCAGCCGCCAACTGCCCGATGTAGCGCCCGACGTCCTCGCAGAATCCATCGGGCAATTCCTGAAGTGTCGCCATGCTTCTTTCCTTATGCAGGATCCCCCAGAGCTGCTCGATGTCCATGCCACCTATTACAGGTAAAAGAGACGAGGTACGTAGACATATCAGTTTCGATTGCGGGTGATCACGCGAGTTCCGCAGCGCCACGGCAGAGGAAATAGATCGCCGCGAACTCTGGGAAGGACTCGATTTCGGCTTTCGCAATGGTATAACGCTCACCGCGCAGGGTGATTGTGGAATCACGCAGCGGGCAAATTTCCACCGGTTTGCTGGTGAAGACGACGGCATCGGCGAGCGGATCGAAATCCTCGAAGGTCTCGACGGTCAGTGGATTCGCGCGCAGACTGGATTTGCCATGGAGCGAGCCAGGCAGGCGAATGAGCCGCTTAATGTCCGCCGTCACCGGCTCGTCCACGCGATCCGCCGATTTGACCCTGACAACCTTCGCCACCGTCTCGGTCAAGGCGGTCCAGATCGGCTTGGCGAACTGTGGAATCTGACCCTTCTCGATTCGGTGCATCACGGTCTCATCATTCGCAATGCGGAGGATTGTTTGCGCCTTCTTACGGTCCAGTCCGCCGACCGTGCGTATCTCTTGCAGCGCTTGCTCATCCTCCATTGCGGCAAGCTCGTGGAGGAAGTCGAGCAATCCGTCATGAACGCGTCTGCCCCAGCCTTCGGGTATCAGTTTCATATCGGCCTTCCGCGGCTGCTCAGCAGTGTGTTCCTGCTCCGTCGTATCCGCGACCATGAAGCTCTTGATCTCAAGCCCGGTGGCCATCACGTAATCCACGATCTCGCGCCGCTCGCGACTGCCAAGCCCTCTTACTGATTCGGTGGCGATATGGATATGATAGCCGCGCGAGCCGGAGAAGGCCAGCTCTAGTTCTGTATCGGCGAATCCGAAATCGTTCGTTAAGAAGTCGAGCAGCTTCATCGTCTCTGCCTTCACGAGCGCGAGGAGTTCCTCGTAGGTATAGTGCGAAAGGTCTGCCTCGCTCACGATATGGTCAGCATCGAGATCGAAGATGAGGTCAGCGCCGAGCCAGCCCTTCTTCGCCATCTCTGCCGTGGGATCGTTGTACACCGCGGTCGAGTAATAGGCGTGCGCGGGCGCGTACTCGCGGAGATAGCTCTGGAAATCGGTCTCAGTGGCGAGCGCAGTATGCCGGCGCATCACCATCTTATCAGGATAGTGCTGATCGAAGAGCACGAAGCCCCACTCGCGCTGCCAGAACTCCCGTGGCGGCCTGATCTTTGCCGCGGCCGCGATATAGTACGCCTTGAACCTGCGCGCCACGAAGTGCTTCGTCTTCTCGTTCATCTGTTAGGAGAACAGTGAGCACGCGGGAAGAAAAATGATGAGGCTTAAGTTGAAGAAGAAGCTTCCAGCAGCTTGGCCACGGCGTACGCCGGAAACACGGCAGATATATCGACCCCGTAGCTGGAAGAAAGCGGTATTAAAGAGGCTCTTAAAAATTCCACGGCTTTTTTCACGATGAAATCCCCTATTCCTCCCGAAACCACTGTTTCCAACCCATACTTTTCTTTTACTCTCTTCAGAGAGTCAACCAACTCCTCCACCTGTTTCTCATACACCTGCTTCGCGATAGTAACGGCACCTTCCGCCCCTATCTCTTCGAGATCACAGCACACAACTCTTGCCAACCTTCGCATCGCATTTATCCTCAGGTCTTCTCCTTTCTCCTCATGCGTTCCTCTAATCACACGAATAGAAGGGGAATAGCCAGCGGTTATTTGATGGGAGTAAATATCATTTCCTGTATAACCGAGCACGATGTAAACATCGGCAGTGGTAGCAAAATATTCGGATGACAATCTATATTCCACTCCCCCTATCGCAATTCTAGTAAGCAACGCAGCAACACTGGTTCTTAACACACCTGAATATATCAACTCTCCTGATTTTAATCGCTCAAAATCGGTCCTTTTCGCTTTTATTTTTCCCCCTACGATTGGTATCACGTCGGTAGTGGTACTCCCGATGTCAACGAATATCGCATTTTTGTATTCTTCGGACAGGAACTGCGCAGACGCCAGCCAGTTGGTCGCTGCGAAGGAGAAAGGGCCTTTAGCCACGGATGAACTGCTCTTAAAAGCGCAATCATTGTTGAAAAACAGAGGGGTCTCGAAAATATCGGAGACTGCCTTTGCTATGTAGAGAACACCGGCTCTTTTTGTATTGAAACCGCCACATAGCTCACCCGTCATCACTGCCCCTACTACTTTTATCTCGTTCCCTTCTGCCTCCAATCCCCTTTTCACATCCGCCAACACGCCGGGGAGCATTGCCTTGTTTCTATAGAGAGGAGCACAAATCAGCCGTACAAACGACCCATCGGAAGTCGCTGCTTTCGTATTCGCGCCCCCCACATCTATACCCAACATCATAGTGCCCTCCCCACGATCATATAATATGTGAGCAATCTTAATAAAAATGGCGCATATCGTGATATTATTATGTCAATAATTACTCAATAAAGAATATAAATAGAAAGATTTTTATGATGCATGGACGTATAGGCTTTGCAGAGGGATCAAGATTGGTGGAGGCAAAGAGAATGCAGGGAAGATTTGAGGAGGGGGAAAGGGAAGGGGATGGCGGAAACGATGACGAAGAAGCGTACAAAAGTGATTTTGGAATCGGAAAGCGTGCGCTCACCAGGCGTCGATTTGTCAAAACAAGTGCCGCTGTTGGTGCTGCGGTTGCCGGTATCCCTTTTAATTTGACTGCCATAACCGATATAGCGTTGAAAGAGGAGGGGGAATTGCTCATGTATCCAGTAATCTACGATTTTAAATATGAGTTGGTAAGAAAACTACCTTTTAAACGCTTTATTAGTATTGAACTTTTTGGATGCATTTTGAATTGCATGCAGGATCCCATGAAATTTGTCACTTTTAAAAATATGGTGCCAATAAGGAAATCTATTGATCAGATAACCTATCTTCTGCTGAATTTAGGTGACGATGCACCGTCAACTATGGTTGTAATAGGAGGGGGAGAGCCATTGCTTCAAAAGGAGGAAGTGCTGAAATTGACCGAATCCATAAAAACGAATACTGATTATGCAGTTATGCTTGCAACAAACGGTCCTCACCTTGATGAAAATTTTATTGACGAAGCAAACGAACTGAATCTGGATGGAATTATGATATACTACCCTTACTTAGTTGATGGCGGGTATAAATGGTATGCGGGATATGATAACGAAGATATGATAACGGCACTTAAATTGGTTAGTAAAAACTTTGAAGGTCTACAACTGGTTTCCTTATCTCCTTGGTTAGATACTGTGACATTTGAAAACGTATGCAAATTTTTATGCAAAATAAATCCGAATTTTCTCATAAAAATATTCTTCCACCCACGGTATCCCTCACACACGGAAGAGGAGTGGAAGAGTAGATATAATACTGCTAAAAGGATCGCATGGCGCTCCTCTCTTAGGGTAGAACAAACACGTGATTTTTCTATACAAAGCAAAAGTATAACATATCTAATGGAGGAAGACGAAAACGACAATGTGAAATTAATAAAGAGAAAAGAGTGGATAAAGAACAAAGGAAGCGATGAGTCATGGTTGAAAACTACTTAGCTTTGCACGTTACGAATGACTGCCAGTTGCACTGTGAGCACTGTTATTTCCGAAATTACACAACTGAATCTATCGAAATACCTTTGGAAACAGTAATAAATCTTTGTGAGGATTTCTTGAGTACCGATTTTCCTCTTAAGGGATATAGCATAATCATTACCA
Source organism: Methanomicrobia archaeon (assembly GCA_011049045.1). NCBI lineage: Archaea > Methanobacteriati > Methanobacteriota > Methanomicrobia > Methanomicrobia archaeon. The sequence goes on from DSCO01000028.1 coordinate 58,584, forward strand.
ATGGCGAGCCTCTGCTGTATTCCAAATTCGAGCAGCTTTGCAACAGGATTAGGGAATTTCAGGGTCACTTAAGATTGAGCACGAACGGGATACTCGTGCCAAAGTACATAGACGTTTTTGAGCAGAACGATGGAATAATGGTCAGTATTGACGGTGATCGAGAAATACATGACAAAATCCGTGGTAAAGGGTCTTATGACAAGGCAATAAAAGCGCTGGAATGTTTAAAGGAACATGGAGTCAGACACTCGATAGGATTCATGCTGTGCAGATGGAACAAACACTGCATTGACCATGTTATCGAGCTCTGTCAGAGATACGACTGCACGACGATGAATTTCATGCCCTATCAATCATTTTATAAGATGTTGGGCAAAACAGTGAGATTTACTGAATGGCTGAAAGCAAAAGAATACGTGGGCAGTAAGCACACTAAAACGCTCGTGACTTGCGTGGAGACGGGCTGCGTTGCCGGTATCTACGGGCTAGCGGTCACTCCGGACCTGAAGTACTGGGACTGCCCAAGGCATCAAGAAACAATAGGCAGGTATCCACAGTCGATCCGAACGGTAATAAGGAACCCAGAGGAGATGATGAATCCGTTTGAGACGTGTTGCAAATATTTAAGGTGGTGAAAGATGAGCGCAATAGAAGATCGAAGACAAGAAATAAATAAGAAGAGGTGGGAGCGGTGGAGAGCGCAGCAGAATGTCGAAAGGGAGAAAACCTATTGCTATTGGGGTGAGTGGAGTGATCATTGTGACTGTCAAAATCAGAATGTAGTTGGTGATTATGTACTCATATCTGCCTATGCTGATTTTGATAGAAACAGAGTAGATGTATATTGGAGATATGAGTTATGCCACTGTCTTGCTGGTTTGGCTAGTATGGGTCCTTGGGGGACACTTACAATTACCATTGATTATTGTGGTAGTGGCGGACCTTCTAAATCTCATACCATAGACTATGTATTTGGAGATGATGGATGGGATTATTTTACAGGGCTAAACGAATCGAACTGTTATGGCGCAAGTTGTTATCTTGATGCGTATTACAAATGTTGCGGTCCTGAGCACTGCGATCGTATTACTTTTAAACATGGATGCGGCTGTACGATGCATCCATGAGATAAAAAATGTTACTATAAAGGAGGTGATAAAATGAGAAAGTTAATGGCTATAGCATATTTAGTTATAGGATGTTTGCTGGTAGGGATAGTAATTGCAAGTTTTTTCCAGGGAAAGTCAAATCAGCAACCAGGAAATTGGTCAGCAAGGAAATTAACTGAGGAGGAAAGAGCAGAGGTGATAAAAATAGCACTCGACGATACAAAAGTAAAGGAGATGTTAAAAGGTAAGGAATACAAGATATCTGGGGCAGGGATGTGGTTAGAAGAGAATCGGACAGGTCCAGTTGTAATGATATATGCCGGGGAAGACAATTGGACGAAAATCACGATGATTGATGTGTTGGTAGATTTAGACAAGAAAAACGTGGTAGACATAGTAGAAAGACCTATTGAACCAGTGATTTTAAAAGGGGCGATTGAAAGAAGGGAAGAAGCGATTGGAATAGCGCTTGACAGCGAAATCGTGAAAGAGAAGATAGAGGGACTAGAATATCATATTAAGGAGGTTTACGCTTTTGAGAATTTGAAGACCGGGGAAAAGGGGATGCGAGTTTATATTCACATTAACGAGACTAACGTATGCTATGGTGTAAACGTGAATTTAACAGAGAGGAGAGTAACAGAAATAGGCCAATCAGACAGGGGTATAGACAAAATAGGCACGGAAAAATCAGCAAAAGCAATGGACATAGCACTAGATGATCCGAGAGTGAAAGAGAAGATGGAAGGGAAACAATGTATAGTTACTGCTCGGCAAAAATTGATTGGGAAAAAATTGCTTGTAGATGTTTATATAGAGATGGAAGAGCCCCCGATGACGTATATTGCAACTGTGGACTGGGAAGAAGGAAAAGTAATAAAGATAACCGAGACAGCTTCATGGGTACCCATGCCTGGACGCTAAGTCCTGAAATAAACAAGCCAGTAGTAGTGATTAGTACGACAAAGGAGAATACAATACCAATCTTCTATGCCTGCGAACTTCCTTGACCTGCACATCGTGGACTTCTGTCAATTGAATTGCAAACACTGCTATCTGAACAAGGGCAATAGCGTGATGCCCCGAGATATGCTCAGAGCCATCTGCGCAGATTTCCTTACCACTGATTTTCCACTGCCAGAGAGCACAATCATCCTCAGTGGAGGTGAACCTATGCTCCATCCAAATTTTATCGAGGCATGCTGTATCGTGAGGAAGCTGAATGGCCATATAACACTGAGCACAAATGGCATTTTGATACCACAATACATCCACACGTTTCAGAAGAATGACGGAATACAGGTGAGCGTGGATGGGGACGAGAAGGCACATGATTTCATCCGTGGTAAGGGCAGCTATAAAAAAGCGGTAAGGGCTTTGAAATTGCTGAATGCGTATGGGATACGCCATTCTCTCTCGTTTACCATCAATCAAACGAACAAGCACTGCATTGACCGCATCATAGACCTCTGTGTTGAAACGGGAGCGTCTACACTCAATTTCAATATCTATCAGCCTGTGCGTGATAGCGACTTGAGACCCATTGGCTATATGGAATGGATAGAGCTGAGGAACTACGTTGAGATGCGAGCAGAAAGGGAAGAGATATATTTACCGGAAGGTTGTATAGAAGGAGGATGCATAGCCAGAATATTAGGTTTGAGCGTTCTTCCCGATGGCACCTACTGGGACTGTTCTCGTCACCAGAATGTGATCGGGAAATATCCGCAGCCGATAAAGGATGTTCTACTGTGGGATAATATTAAGGAGCACAAGCCCGTCAATCCCTTTGAGACGTGCTGTAAATATTTGGAGTGGTGAAAGATGAGAGCAATAGATACACGAAGACAAGAAATAAATAAGAAGAGGTGGGAGCAGTGGAGAGAACAGCAGAAAAATAAAAAGGAGAAGACGTATTGCTATTGGGATGATTGGAATAACTGGAACGATTGGAGTGATTGCAGCGTAGTTTCTGGCCCATACATCGACTTCTATATCGAAAACTATCGAAATGGGCAATCCAACTGTCAGGGCGGGAGTGGAGGCTGGGTTACGCCGGGTGGACCCTGTATGTATAACGCAGTAATGAGATTTGCAAGGGCAGGCGAGAGTTCTGGCTTCTATGCCCAATTGAGCCAATGCTACTGGCGAGAGAAAAGCGGTTGTCCGGAGCATTGTTACATGGAGCAGTACGGATGGAACAAGCCCATACATCATGCGAGTGTATGTAACAACTCTATCACATTTTGCCATTTTATCTGTGCTGAGCACTTAGGAGGCAGTGTGACGAACTTTAATAATTGGAAATTTTTTCAGTATGACAATTTCGACATCGAACCAGACGATTGGCAGATGCCCTGCGGCTCTGCCACAGAAAAGACGAAAGTATGGGTAAAGAGGATAACAAGTATAGGAAGTTGTGGGGGCAGTATTGGGGGAGGTGACGTCGCGTGTTTTGAGATAGACCGAAACTGTAATGTAAGTAACGTTAGTTGTCCTGACTAAATAACCAATAGGGAGTGATGGAAGAGAAAATGAAAAAAGCATTTGCAGGAAAAAGGAAGGTGTTAGCACTCGGCACTGTTTTCGCAATAGTAATTGTGGGTATCACAGCTATACTCATGGTAAAACCCCCAAACGAAACAGGAAACAAAGCGGAAAACGCTGAAAATGAACTCCCTGCTGAGATACAGGCTGAAATGGATCGCTTGTTCCTTGAACCTAAAATACATATTAGCAGGTGGTCGGTGGAAACAGAAGAAAAGAGAGTAAATATTTTTGTTTGGAAACTGACACCAGAGAATGGACAATTAAATGACACAGTTATTGATGGATGGACGATACTTGTAATTGATGACATGGAACTGAGGAGGGACGTGGAGAAGTTAAACGCTGAGTTAGAACGACTCAAAGAGATCCCGGAGATGCAAATAGGCGCGTGGAGCTATGGATGGAATCCTAGAACAGGCTATAAACATGTGGAAATAATTGTCGGTAATCTCACGCCAGAGAACCAGCAATTAAATGGCAAGATGATTGATGGATGGGAAGCCCATGTGTATAAATCGTTGATACCGCCAAAGGTGATGGCACTACGCGACCCAATGGTAAAAGAGAGAATAGAGGGAAAGGAATATGAGGTCGAAGAACGCACGAAACAGACTGACAGAGAACTACTGGTAGATGTGTATATATACCTAAAAGAGCCTGAAAAGACCGTTATTGCAACTGTGGATGTCATAAAAGGAGAGGTAATAGAGATAAACGAGACAGCTTCGTGGTTACCAATACCCAAAAGATAAGTCCAGAAATAAACAAGCCAGTAGTGATTACTACGAACAAAGGGGGATACAATATCAATAGTCTATGTCAGCAAATTTTCTTGACCTACACATCGTAGACTTCTGCCAACTGAACTGCAAGCATTGCTATCTGAACAAGGGCACCAGAGTGATGCCTCTAGATATGCTCAGAGCTATCTGCGAAGATTTCCTTAACACCGATTTCCCGCTGCCAGAGAGCACAATCATCCTCAGTGGAGGTGAACCTATGCTCCATCCAAATTTTATCGAGGCATGCTGTATCGTGAGGAAGCTGAATGGTCATATAACACTGAGCACAAATGGCATTTTGCTATCGCAATACATCCACACGTTTCAGAAGAATGACGGAATACAGGTGAGCGTGGATGGGGACGAGAAGGCACATGATTTCATCCGTGGTAAGGGCAGCTATGAAAAAGCGGTAAGGGCTCTGAAATTGCTGGATGAGTATGGGATACGCCATGCTCTCTCGTTTACCATCAATCAAGCGAACAAGCACTGCACTGACCACATCATAGACCTCTGTGTTGAAACGGGAGCGTCTACACTCAATTTCAATATCTATCAGCCAGTACGTGAAAGCAACTTGAAATCCATCAGGTATATGGAATGGATAGAGCTGAGAAAATATGTTTCGAAGCGAACGGAAAGGAAAGGGATATATTTACCAGAAGGTTGTATAGAAGGAGGATGCATAGCCAGAATATTAGGTTTGAGCGTTCTTCCCAATGGCACCTACTGGGACTGCTCTCGTCACCAGAACGTGATCGGGAAATATCCGCAGCCGATAAAGGGTGTTCTACTGTGGGATAATATTAAGGAGCACAAGCCGGTCAATCCCTTTGAGACGTGCTGTAAATATTTGGGGTGGTAAAAACGATAAAACTGTTAGATGAGATAAAGTATATTATCACTCCTTTTTTTACGTCCGATCTTGGCTTTTATTGGAAGAAAGCAGAAGGAGAGGATAAATGATGAAAAGAATAAAGTTTGTATGTGGATTGGTGATAGTTGGAATAATAGCAAGTTTAGCATTAACAATAGATGCAAACGCACAAAAGCCATTTGAAATCTGGAACGCAACCTATGATGGAGGAAGCGATGATCATGCTTATTGTGTTGCTTTAGACTCAAAGGATAACATCATCGTGACTGGTCACTCCTATTTAGGAGGAGACCGAGACTATTATACGATAAAATATGATAGCAATGGCACTGCGCTCTGGAACATGGCCTATGATGGAGAGGGCTTTGCTGATACGGCTTTTAGTGTTGCTGTTGATTCAATGGATAATATCATCGTAACTGGCATATCCGATTTAGGAGGGAACGGGGGGTATCATACGGTAAAATATAATGGCAGTGGCTTTGAGCTCTGGAACGTGACCTCTGACGGAGGAAGCGACAAGGGGGCTTTTAGTGTTGCTGTTGATTCAAAGGATAACATCATTGTAACTGGCTATTCTTCTACGGATGCTGGAAACTTGAACTATTATACGATAAAATACAATAGCAGTGGCTCTGAACTCTGGAACATGACCGATGATGGTGGAAGCGATGATGGGGCCTGGAGTGTTGCTGTTGATTCAAAAGATAACATCATCTTGACTGGCTTATCCGATTTGGGAGGAGACTTCGATTATTATACGATAAAATACAATAGCAGTGGCTCTGAACTCTGGAACGCGACCTATGATGGAGGAAGCGATGATGCAGCTTCGACTGTAACTGTTGACTCGAAGGACAACATCATCATAAGTGGGAGGTCCGATTTAGGAGGATACTGGAACTACTATACAATAAAATATGATAGTAAAGGCTTTGAACTCTGGAACGCGACCTATGATGGAGGAAGCGATGATGAGGCTTGGAGTGTTGCTGTGGACTCAAAGGATAACATCATTGTGACTGGCGACTCCTACTTGAGAGAAATGAACTATTATACGATAAAATATGATAGCAGTGGCTCTGAGCTCTGGAACGCGACCTATGATGGAGGAAGCGATGATGAGGCTTGGAGTGTTGCCGTGGACTCAAAGGATAACATCATTGTGACTGGTTACTCCTTTTCAGGATTATTAGGAACCGAAGACTACTATACGATAAAATATAACTCTCATCTGAGTGCAGGCGTGATTTGCGGTGAGCAAAAAACGCCAGGGTTCGAAGTAATCTTCGCATTTGGCGATGTATTAGTAGTGGCGTATTTGGTGCTCAGAAAAATGAAATGAGGAAACAGTGTAACCAAAATAAGACCTTTTCCTGTTTTTCCCAAATATGTTTATTATTACGATTATTGGATACTAGATAGAAAAATAAATAGCATAGGTAAATGTAATAGGATAAGAATGAGAGCAAAAAGAATAAGGTAAATTATACCATGCCACAGAACTTCCTGACCTGCACATTGTAAACTTCTGCCAACTGAACTGCAAGCACTGCTATCTAAACAAGGGCAGTAGCGTGATGCCTCTGGATCCGCTCAGAGCTATCTGCGCAGATTTCCTTACCACCGATTTTCCACTGCCAGAGAGCACAATCATCCTCAGTGGAGGGAACCCATGCTCCATCCAAATTTTATCGAGTCATGCTGCATCGTAAGAAATTGAACGACCATTTGGCGATGAGCACGAACGGCTTGATATCGCAATACATCCACACGTTTCAGAAAAATGACGGAATACAGGTAAGCGTGGATGGAGACGAGAAAGTACATAATTTCATCCGTGGTAAGGACAGCTATAAAAAAAGCATTAAATGCTTTGAAAATGTTGGATGAGCACGGGATACGCCATTCTCTCTCGTTTACCATCAATCAAGCGAACAAGCGCTGCATTGATCACATCATAGACCTCTGCATTGAAACAGAAGCTTCTACACTCAATTTCAATATCAATCAGTTAGTAAGGAAAAGCGAGTGTTTAAGCAAACAATCTTTTATAGTTAGATAACCCTTTTAACCTTCATTTCTAAATTAGAGAAGAGTAGTGAAGACATATGATCAGCATAGCGATCCCAAAGGGCAGCTTGGAAGCGCAGACAATGCTGCTCTTCAAGCAGGCGGGTCTGGAGGTAAAGGTGACGAGCCGGGAGTACAACCCGACAATCACGGATCCGCGGATCGAGAAGGTGAAGATCCTCCGGCCGCAGGAGATACCGGAGTACGTGGAGAAAGGTTACTTCGACATGGGCATTACCGGCAAGGACTGGATCGAGGAGCGAGACGCGGAGGTCGTGGAGATTGCGGATATGCGGTACAGCAAGATGGCGGAGAAAGAGAGCACCGTGAATATTGTCCTGGCTGTGCAGGCTGACCGCAGGGACATCCAGGACGCGAAAGATCTGCCGCCGCAGAGCAAGATCAGCACCGAGTATCCGAACATCACCCGGAAGTTCTTCGAACGGCTCGGCATACCGGTCCAGATCTTCTTCTCGTATGGCGCGACGGAAGCGAAAGACATGATGGACGGCATTGTGGAACTGACGGAGACGGGCGAGACCCTGCGGAAGAACAACTGGCGGATCATCGCTACGCTGCTAGAGTCGTCCACAAAGCTGATCGCGAACAAGGACTCATGGGCAGATGCGAGGAAGCGGCGCGCGATGGAAGAGATCAGGACGTTACTCGCCGGTGTGCTGGAGGCACGGGGAAAGGTGCTGCTCAGCATGAACGTCGCGAGTGACCGTTTGAAGGAGCTGATCGAGGTGCTGCCGGCGATGAAGCGGCCGACGATCTCGCAGCTCTACGATTCCGAGATCAATCACACCCGGTATTACGCGGTGGAGACGGTGGTGAGCAAGCACGAGGTGAACGTCTTGATCCCGCTGCTGAAGAGCAAAGGTGCAGAGGATATTATTGAGATCGATATCACGAAGATCGTGAAGTGATGTGACACGGCGCGACACGCGCGTTTACGCTTACCGCTTCGTTTGCTACCACCGAGACCATGAACCTCCTCTGGTGCGTGACCGGCGCCGGGCATCTCCTTCTGGAGAGTTACGTGCTCATGCAGCAGTGCGCCTGCGGCGAGCACGAGGTCACCGTCGCCTTCTCGGGCGCGGGCTCTGAAGTGGCGCGAATGTACGGGCTCCAGCAGGTGATTGCACGTGAATTCAAGGACGTGATCAGCGAGCGGGAGCAGGGCTATAGCTCACCGCTCGTCGGCCGGCTTGCGAAGCGTGAATACGATCTCGTCATCGTTACGCCCTGCACCGCAAACACGGTTGCGAAGATCGTGCGGGGGATCGCGGATTCGCTGATCACCAACCTCGTGGCACAGGCGGTCAAGAGCGGCGTTCCGGTCTATATCGTGCCAACCGATTTCGAGACGGTTCAGGGGACGACGATGCCGATGAGCCTGGATCAAGAAACGTGCCGCCTTTGTGAGGTCTGCCCGCCGCTGGAGCACTGCCCGCAGAATGCGATCTACCGGGATGATCGCGTGCGCATAAACAGTTTACGGTGCACGGCCTGCAAGAACTGTATCGAGCTCTGCATGTATGACGCGATCAGCTTCGGCGGGAAGGTGCAGGTGCACATCCGCGACCTCGATATTGAGAACACGAGAAGATTGGAGCAGATGGAAGGCATCACGGTCTTTCAAAGCCCCGATGCGATACCCTTGTAGATGTGCAGGCCTGAGTGGCCGCGAGAAGGGTGAATATTTATAGATCGAAGCAGTATGAGAACTCAGGATAGGTGATGCAGCTCGAGGCAGCCCCCTATGAGGAGCGGATAACGGTATGGAGTTTCACGGTCATTTTGGGCTTTGTCAGCGCGGTGTTTATCGCTGTGGTGATCTATCAGGTGCTGATAGGGCCACTTGGCACGAATCCGGCGCCGAACGGCTTTTACCTATTCATGGCGCTCCTGTTTTTCGCTCTTGCGATGATGTTTAGCACGCTCGTAGTCAAGCTGTCGCCGCGTTCGGTCGTTGTTAGTTTCGGCCTTATCAAACGAAGCATCCCCTGGGAGCTGATCGAGCGCTGTTATGTGGACGAGGTCACGAGTCTCAGATACGGTGGTTGGGGGATTCGCATAGGCCGGGTAGGCGGAAAATGGCGATTGGTATTCAATATTATCGGCGCGCCTCGTGTGGTACTCGCGCTGAAGCAGGGCAGGTTTGACGAGTTCGTGTTCTCCACGCGGCATCCCGACGAAATAGTTCGGATGATCAGGCAGCGGATCGGCAGAATGGAGTGATCATCTATCTATCTATCTATCTATCTATCTATCTATCTATCTATCTATCTATCTATCTATCTATCT
>DSCO01000029.1 GCA_011049045.1 Methanomicrobia archaeon
ATAGCCTGGGAAAAGCGGAGAAACAAACAGTATAAGAGAATCGACTGGCGCTTTACAAGACAGAATGCCGACCAAAAACTATCCCCCTACTATGTCTAAGAATTACCTGGTCAAGACACTAGCGATGATGGATGGTAAATGAGCGGAGCGTCGTCTTGATCGCGGAGGATTAAGTTATACGCACAAATCTTAGCACGGGTGAATATACCGGTGTGCCGGTTGTCGTTGCCCCGGCTCGAGAACGTTCCGGCTAGATTCGCGTATCCCGCTGGTCCGTCTTTCGTGACTTTCGCGACCGTGATACGTTTTTTCAACAAATGCGTCATGCCGCGTGGTGCCACACCACCGCTCGCTTTCTAAGGTGGCGGACTTAAGTCAGCTTTATCGCTGGTATCCAACCCTCGTGCTGCTTGCCGTTCACGTCCACGAACTCCGAGCTGGTGATCCACCCCTTCGCTGTCAGTAGTTCGGGTGTGTGGTGAATCTGGGGATAAGAACCAGTTTTGATAATATAGCTATACGTCTCACCTGCTACAAGCGTGAAGTTCTTATCGAACGAAAGATTGTGCCAGTCGCCTACGTAACCGTTCCAATACACCTCTGCTCCGTCCCACGAAGCGTTCCATATCTTGGCGTAGTTGATATGTCCCCCTGTACCGGTACAGGGATAGAGGTAGATCTTACTCACGTTAACGGTGTGCGTCATCGTTATCGTTCCGGTATGGGTGCCGGGTATACTGGGGTAGGTGCCTGGCCCGGTATCGAAGTAGGGCACGTCCAGAAACACTTTAATCACTCTGGACGTTCGATTCGTTGCTCCCTCGTTATCCGTTAGGGTTAAGTTGACGGTGTACTCACCTGTAGATGCATAAGCATGTATAATAATCGCCTCTGATGTGTCTGCTATAGTACCATCGCCAAAGCTCCAGTTGTAGCTAATAATGCTGCCATCGGGATCGTAAGAAGCAGAGGCGTTGAAGAATATAGCTTCATTTACCGTAGGATTCACGGGCAAATAACTGAATGATGCAACAGGTGGTTCGTTTGTTGTTATCGTCAGATCCTCGATAGCAGGAGAAGACCACGCTCCGTAATCGTCCTGCACGATGAAGTAAATGATGTGCGTTCCCCCTGAGAGCTCAGACGCTGGTTTGGTGAAAGATGAGGAAGTATTCAAAAGACCATCAATGCTGGAAGTCCAGTTATAAGCGACGACAGAACCGTTAGAATCGTTCCCGTGACCGATAAAAGATAGGGTATCCTTACCCTGCTTCGCGGGGTTTGGTGTTATAGAATCAATGCTGGCAGTTGGCGGGTAGTTCACTGAATCGAATATTATCACGATTGTAGTATCCGTATGCCCATCACCATCATCTGCCTTCACGGTATACGTCCCTTCCACTGCATCAGCTGTGTCGAACGTCACGTTGAACATGCCATCTTCCGCTCTAGCCACCTTAGGTCTTAACTCCACAGGCCCTATTACCGTGACGAGGATTGTATGTCCATCCTCTCGATTGGTAGTCCCGCTTACAGCCAATGGTTCTCCAATTCTTACCGACTCAATCGGATCGAGTTCGACATACGGAACTTCCACCTTTATTGAGCACAGGCTCATCAAATCATCGCTTCCTGCGGCTGCTGTTGTTGCATCAGATATTATTGCACGAAGCTGTTCCTGCGTCTTAGAAGAGAGAGTATATTTCTTCTCTAATTCCTCCATGAAGTTATCACAGGAGGTCCCTGAAGGCAAGCCATTGTAGACACCATCGGCTCCAGGAGTAAGTACCACAATTGCATAACTGCCGAGGTCCACATTAAACCCTACGTTTATCTTCTTAGAAAATGTACCATCTGAAGCAACGGTCACGGTAGTATTGTAAATACCGTTACCACTTCCACTGATTACGGTACCACCAAAGCCTTTTGGACTGATTATAAGTAGATTCAAAATAGTGTTGGGCGTAGCATTACCATTGATAGTAAAACGGTCTTCTAGCGCTACGGTGTCCCTCGATAGCCAAACTACCAAGCCCATGCCACTCATATCTATGATCAGGTCAGTTCCTGCGGCGATCGATGAAACTGACTTTATACCAACTTTAAGGGCCATGGACAGATCAGGCTCAGAAATCGCCTGTTTATCGATGATATTGTATGAACCCCCATTGCTTCGAGCATCTGTGGTTCCCGTCACAGCCACGAAGATCGAAGCGAACATGAACACTGTCACTACAAAGCCCACCAGCGTTTTTTCCTTTCTCTTTTGGTCTATCTTCATTTCAGTTTTCTCATCTGTCTCGTTTTTTTCAGCTCCTTCTGCTTTTCAGCGCCAAAAAAAAATATTACGAGCAGTCCTGCAATTGCGAATATCGCATCGAATCCTGGTTCTTCAGGTGTTGGTGCTGTTTCTGGATACTCCGCGCCTGGCATGCTTGCTTCTGGAGGGACCCCGGTAACTGGTACGCTCGGCTCCCGAGTTGGCGTAATGGTGGGCGAGACCGAACGTGTGGGCGTTACCATGGATGTGGGTTCAGGAGTGAAAGCAATAGCAGGACTGGGACTTGGAGTTGGCACGGAAATAATCGCTTCGCCGAGCGTTATCACAAATATATCCCAACTCCCAAGATAGTTATGTTCGAATAAAATTTTCGAGCCATCAGGGCTCCATTGTGGATTAAAAATTAATTCGCCCTGATATTCGCTCGCGACAAGTAGTATTTTATCTCCACCGTCAGAATTCATTACCCAGATACCAGCATCATCTTCAGAGCTGAATACTATTCTGCTCCCATCATAATTCCACTTTGGGTTAAATTCGTCACCACGTACATATCCCTCCCTAACTAGTTCTGGATTTAAAAAAGGTTCATAACCTGATTGATAATAGCGAGGGCGTGTATCTGTTAAGGTTCGTATGCTGTTAGCTCTTAAGTCAAATACAACGACATCAGTATAATCATAGTCTGAATAACGATTGGTTACAAAAGCAATTTGTGATCCATCAGGATTCCAGGTGGGCTGAGAATAGTTAAATTCTTCAAATAACCGTTTCTCTTGAGGCAGTAATCTTATTTTGTTACTACCATCAGGATTCATAACCCAAATTTCTTTACCATCCGGTATGGCCCTTTCGAATGCTATTTTTGACCCATCCGGACTCCAGAGTGAATTATAAGCATCACCAGACTCGGTCAGTTTCATGACGTTGCTGCCATCAGACTCCATCACCATGATTTTATAATCGCTATTAGCGATCAATTTTGAATCATACATGATTTTCGATCCCGCGGGGCTCCATTTTAAATTAAAAACCGTCTGATCGTGTATAGGAGGGGTTATCCTGGTCGCATTGCTGCCATCAGAATCCATCCTATAAATGTAAAGCTCATTCAACTTGCTTGATGATACAAAGGCTATTTTAGCTCCATCAGGGCTCCATGTTGGCTCAGAATGTTCGTACGCATAGTCGGGTGTACTGATCATTCGCCGATTTTCGCCCGCAGGGTCCGCTAACCAAATACATGAATTTGGACCTCGTTCGGTTGATGCATATATGATCGCGGTTCCATCAGGACTCCATTCGGGGTGGAAATTAATCCCGATCGTTGTAACTTGCTGAATTTGTACCTTACTACGGTCGTATTTAAACGCGGATGAAATGCTCGTAAATACAAGAAAAATGATCAATACCGCTGTACAGGGCACAATCAAAGAACTTCGTGCTCTCATTCGTATCCCGCCTACTCTACCCCGCAACCCAGCAGAGGAACCAAACTTCCTTTTTGGCCCTACCATTTGGGTACCTCCACCTATTAGTAGATTGTCCCAAGGAGGTATATAAGCTTTTCTCTTTTGTGAACGCGCAGTTCATAGCCGCAAGGAATCAGACCGCAGCACCGCCCCACGGGGCAGATGGTCTGTCTCGTGTTGATATCTCCGTCTGAAGCTAAGCCAGGCAAGCTGTGCTGTACGTGCGTCTTTTACGATACGTGACCCTATAGTATACACGAACGATGGGCACCGGTGAGGGCAAAATAATCGTCTATTACGGGAAAGGCGAGGGAAAGACCACCAGCTCCATCGGGCATGCTATACGGGCGTTAGGGCATAACAAGAAGGTGGTAATACTGCAGTTCATGAAAGGACGGCAAACCACCGGCGAATATCAGTTTCTGAAGGATATTGAGAACCTCCAGATAGCGCTCTGTGGCGCGCCTTTTTTTCTGCGAGACGAGCGCTCACGGGAACTGCATCTCCAGAAGGCGCAAGAAGGGCTGGAACTCGCGCAGCGCGTGCTCAAAGAGCAGCAGACTGACCTTCTGGTTCTCGATGAGATATTATACGCGGTAAAATTCGGGCTGGTAGCCGAGGATGATGTCCTGGCGTTACTGAAGATGAGAAGGCGTACTGACATCATACTCAGCGGTAGGGAGCCGGGTGCTCGGATACTGAAGCTGGCGGATATAGCCACACACATGGAGAAGGTCAAGCATTACTGGGACGAAACCAGCAGCACAACGTCAGGAATAGAATATTAAGCGAGTGTCTTCTAAATGATGGATCTGGAAGCAGCGGGGATCGTTGAGGGGATATCGGAAGTGATCGTTACGACGACATCGGGTGCAGGCGCGCCGAACGCCGCACCGATCGGGCTTATCACACAGCGTACCGAAGTAGGTGATCTGCGCTATTCCGTCAAGCTCTACCGGGGCTCACAGACTCTTGCCAATGTGCGGGAGACCAGAACGCTGGCGGCGAACGTGACCGATGATGTGGTAGTCTTCGTAACAACCGCGTTTGCGGATCTGCGTGCCGCGTATTTCACTGTTTTTGAGGCTGTACCGGTATTAAAGGATGCGAACGCGTGGATTGTCTTCTCAGTAACCTCCGAAGCGGAGTATGGGGAGTATGTCCGATTTCTCTTACAGCCCGAGCGGATAAAAATCAATCGAAAAGCGGTGACGGCGATAAATCGCGGACGGAACGCGGTACTTGAAGCTGCTATTATCGTAACCCGGATTGATCGTGCCGAAGACGAGCGAGCACAGGCTGAGATGCGAGAACAGGTAAAGAATTACAAGGAGCTAGTCATGAAGTGCGGTGGGCCGCGTGAGCACGCAGCGATGCGGCTTCTGGAAGCGATTTGCTCGGACCGGTAAGCCGTAAGTAACCGCTTCGTGCTTCGGGTTTTCGCACTCAAGGCAGTGAAGATTTAAACGGCTCATTACTATGTCCGTACGTGACGTGCATCACGGAAGGATGATGAGATGACACTCCCGGTAGAAGCGGAAATTGAGCTGGTGAATGGAACGATCATCAGAGCAATGGTGGTGGAGGATATGAAGAACCGTAAGCTGGACATGTACGAGGGTAAGGAGAAGTATAAGCGCCAGATCGGGTTCATCCCCTTTGAAGCTATACTCAAAGTGGAATATAAGTAAGGTGAATATTGTAGCGAGCGCGTGCCCGTTTGAAGCGTTCAGTACCTGCCTGCTCTCACTTCTTCAAAAACTCACGCACCAGCTTGATCGCGCACAGGTCACCACAGATAGAGCACGCGTCGCTCTCAGACGGCCTGCTCGCCCGTATTCGCTGCGCTTCCTCGGGATTAAGAGCGAACTCAAGCTGCCGCTCCCAATCAAGATTCTTGCGTGCATGTGCCATCGCCTCATCTTTTGCTCGCGCCTGCTCGCGCTGGCCCACTTTGACCAGGTCGGCGGTGTGCGCGGCGATCTTCGTCACGATCGTGCCCTCCTTGATGTCGCTGACGGACGGCAAGGCGAGATGCTCTGAGGGCGAGACCATGCACAGGAAGTCCGCGCCGTACATGCCCGCGACCGCGCCGCCGATCGCACTCACGAGATGGTCGTAGCCCGGCGCGATGTCCGTGACGAGCGGCCCTAGCAGATACAGCGGTGCGAAATCGGTCACGTGCTTGATCACCTTCACCGCGGCTTCGATCTCGTCCAGCGGGACATGCCCCGGCCCCTCAATGAGCGCCTGCACACCCGCCTCACGGGCTCGCTGTGCGAGCTCGCCGAGTGTAATGGCCTCCATGAACTTCGCGCGATCGGAGGCATCGGCGATGCAGCCCGGCCGCATGCCGTCACCCAAGCTGAGCGTCAACTCGTACTCCTTCGCGAGCTCAAGCAGATACTCGTATTCCGCATAAAACGGATTCTCCTGCTCGTTATGGATCATCCAGGCGACGAGGAACGCGCCACCACGGCTCACAACGTCCAGAATACGATTGCTGCGTCGCAAGCGCTCCAGGGCAGTCAGATTCGTACCAGCATGGATGGTTACAAAATCAATACCGTCCTCCGCGTGCTTCCGAACTGCATTGAACATATCGTCCGAGCTCATATCCACCACTGTCCGTGCGCCCACCCGCTCCAGCGCCGCCCGGTAGATGGGTACCGTTCCAACAGGCACGGTAACTTCCTTCAGAATACGTCTGCGCGTCTCGTCCAGGTCGCCACCGGTCGAGAGATCCATTATCGTGTCCGCGCCGTAGCGCACCGCAATGAGCGCTTTCTCCACCTCTTCAGCACAGTTCACATAATCCTTCGACGTGCCCACATTCACGTTCACCTTCGTGCTCATCAGCTCGCCGATCGCTTTGAGCACTGGCTCTCGGTTATCTGCCCGTTTCGCATTCCGCGGGATGACCACGCGCCCGGCATCGAGCAAGCGCTGCAACTGCTCCACGCTGACGCCTTCATTCGACGCCACGCGCTTCAATTCGCTCGGTTCCCAGGTAGCTGCAAAGGACATGGTGCTCGATAAACAATACGATTGATACGGTTCTCCGCTACAGTAGCTCTACTATTACATTCATTACTTTTGAGCCGATTGGTAAAAACTTATTCAGTTTTGACGAGCGCCGGCAGGTTCCCCCACGTCGCCAGCATGTCCTTATAAATCACCAGTGCACCGGCAATACCTGCTACATGGCTGATGGCGCGAAACGCCGCTTTGAGCTCCTGCGCGTCCGTAACAGCGTTACCGAGCGCAGTAGCAGCGGCATCGGCGAGCGACGCGCTTGTACCGACCACCGTAGCGGCATCAGCGATTCCAAAACTGATCGAATGCCCGACCGTGCCCGATGAGGTACACACGGTCTGCAACGAAGGCGAGGGCGTGAGCCGCAGCGCAATCCTGCTTGAGAATGGGCTCGCCCCTGCGTATATGCCCACGAGTACCTCGCGATCACTGAGCAGTGCTATATCACCACCGTTATCCACCATTGCATAGGTCGCACCGGCATCACGCATCGCTTCCACCGCGAGTTCTGCCAGCGTCCCTGCAACCGCGGCCATAGGGCCGATACCGAACTGCTCCGTGGATTCGATCATTCTCTGCACGATTTCAGGCAGTTCACGCTCACGTTCTCGTTCTCGTTCACGCACCCCACCGCCTACCACCTCCTCCTCGAGCTGATACTGCTCGAGTGTCACGAGAAAATACGGGTGCCAGCGCGCGAACCGTTCCAGTTCCCGCCGCTGGCGCTGTATCTCAGCTTTCGCCAGCTCTATGTACCGCTTCTCGTCCGCGGTAATCCAAACGCAGGTCTCTTTGTGCTGGAAATACGCTTTCATCTCGCTCGACTCAGGTGCTGCTAGCTACTTGTTTTTAGTATCGCCCGTCCCTGTACTTTAAATTAGCAGAGGCCTATGTGAACGGCGTTCCCAAAGATGTCGGTGAAAACACCGGATGCGGAAACGGCTTGTACGCAGTTACGAGCACTCTTGAGCGCTGCCGTGGCAGAAACCGATACGGACGCAGTGCTGCTCTCCGGCGGGTTGGATACGAGCATCTTAGCCGCGGCCTCCGCCGCGCAGGGCACGCGAACAACGGCCGTTACCGTCGCACTTGCGGGAACGCGTGCACCTGATCTCCGGTATGCCCGGATGGTCGCGCAGCAGTTCTGCGTAGAGCACCACGTGATTTATGTAACGGTAGATGCGGCACTCGAGAAACTGCCGGCGGTGATCGAGACGTTACGGACGTTCGACCCCGCACTCCCCAACGATCTGGTCATCTATACCGCGTTAGAGGCTGCCAAGCAGCTGGGGATTACCCGCGTCATGACCGGCGATGCGGCCGATGAGCTCTTCGCCGGCTATTCCTATATGCATGCGCTCTCGCCCGATGCTTTGCGGACATACATCAACAGAATCGCCAGAACGATGCGTTTCTCATCGAATTCGCTGGGCACATCACTCGACATAGCGATACAGCAACCGTTTCGGAACCCGAGAGTTATTGCGTTCGCATTATCTCTCGATCCCGCCGTGCTCGTGCGGGAGCAGGTCCGTAGATTGTACGGTAAATGGCTCTTACGAACAGCATTCGAGCCGGACCTGGGCGAGCTTGCATGGCGCGCGAAAGATCCGATCGAGGTTGGCTCCGGCGCAGCGGAACTCCGCGAGGTTATTCGGCGTACCATTTCAGATACCGAATTCGAGGCGAAAAAGCAAGGATACAGCATGGCGTTCATGAACAAGGAGCAGCTCTATTTCTATGAGATCTACAGAGCGGTGGTGGGTGAGATCCCGCAGGGCCATGGTAAACGGTGCTGCCCGCTCTGCAAGGCCGAACTGCCCGGTGATAAGCTCCACTGCGCGATCTGTGGGTTCGCCTATCCGCTCACACGGTACGTATCAGAGCGTTCGGAAAGCGAGTGATCGGTTTTATGACCACCACCAGAGGGCCGCTGAAATGCGATCGAATAAGTAACACCAGGCACGTTGGGTATAGGTAAGCAGACGGTGGAGCGACTGGACTGAGAATACGGAGAACATGAAGATGCATCCACTCGCGTACGAGCATTTGAAGAAGATAGTGCGCGAGCAGCAGCAGATCGGTCCGAATAAGTCCTGCGATTATTATCCCTGCCACTTCGAGGGGCAGGATTGCACCTGGTGCTTCTGCCCGTTTTATCCCTGCGAAGACGAAGAGGTCGGTGGTAACTGGGTGGAGCGTCGGGACGGTAGCCGTATCTGGGGCTGCTCACACTGTTTCTGGATCCATCGCGCGGATGTGGCGCGGGCGCTTCTGGAAGCGTTCACGGCACGGGGGATCGAGGACGTCGCGGAAATTGATGCGCGTAGAGATGAGCTCATGCAGCTATTTCAGTGGCTGAAAGTGCGGTATCCACCAGAAACCCGAGAATGAATCTCTTGCTCAACAATAGTATATCCCCGAGCGAATCGCCGCGCGCTTGATTTCGCTGCTCGGCCGGCCCGGCGGGCAGGATGTGCCCCAGCAGGTGAGTTCTGGGACAAGAGTCCACCTGACCATAGCGGCAATGAGCGCTGCGTTACCGGTGAACCTGGAGAAGCTGGGGTATTATTCCGTGGGCACGCGCTTTCCAGCTGCAGCCGGACGGGATAGAGAACGCGCGATACGAATAATGAAACGTGCTTCGCTCCTCTTTGCGCTCGGCTATCTCGCCGTACTGCTGATCTGCGGTATGGTCACTCTTTAAGCCGTTTCACCAGCTTTACCGCAGCCTCTACCGCCCGCTTTGCGTAATCAACGCGTTCCTGAGCCTCTAACCGCGTCATCCCGGGGCCTGCAACGCCCAGCGTCACGGGCTTATCGTACTCCAGCGAGAGGTCCATAATCTTCCGCGTCAATTGCGACCCGATCATCTGATCATGCTCTGTTGCACCCTCGATAATGCAGCCGAGCGTCACCACCGCGTCAACCTCACCCTCAGTGAGCAGTTTCTTCACCGCTAAGGGCATGTCAAACGTCCCGGGCGTGTATAACGTGCGCGTGACGGTCGCGCCGAGAAACGCAGCATGCTCCCGGCCAAGGATCTCCATCTGATACGTGATGTCCCGGTGAAACTCCGAGACGACGAAACCCAATTTCAGCTCCCCTTCTTTTTCTTCCGTCATCTTCCCCACCTCTGCTCATTCTATAAGTGTTTTGAACTTTTTAAAGGAAGGACATTTGGTGATAACCTTCTCTACTCTGAGTCGTCGGGCTAGTTCACGCGGGGCTTCTCCGCCTTTTAGATATACTCTCCCAGATCTCTTAAAGAGCTCATCCAGGACATCCTCAGGTTTGCATTCGTTTTCAGGGCTATGAATTTCCCGCACCTCTGAGCTGAGATAAGCGCCAATTGCCGCTTCATCCGCGAGAAGCCACGATTCTATCGCATGAACGACCATACAGATGTGGAGATCCCCCTCAACGGGTAATCCCAGTTCTTCCAATTTTTCCCGCAGATGACGCTCCTTCTCATGCGGATCGGCGCAATGAGAATCCTTTAGTATCACTACTTTTTCACAATCAGCAAGTAGATCTTCCACATACGAGCCTGTCTTCCGTGGACTTTGTATCGTTGCGCCCCGTCGGGATCTCCTGATCTTTGCAGGCACTCCCAGCTTATGAGTAATTTCACGAATTACCTTCTCGTCGGACGTCCCTTCGACTATTACGCCGATCATGGATTGCCGCCCAGACCTCCACCATACCAGTATTCGCCAAGTGCCAGTCCAAGCTCTGCTAAACGTTCTTTGAGTTTGTCACCTTCTTTTATTCTACTTATAACCGTCGCGTTATTTTTTTTCTCGACGATTATCACGTCTTTGGGCTCGACAAAATCAACGAGATACGGCGAATGCGTGGAGAGGATAATCTGCTTATCTGATCCCTTCAAGACCTCAACTAAAAGCTCAAACAGTCGCGGATGAATGAAGTTCTCCGGCTCTTCAAAGCAAATTACGTTCGCCTCTTCTGATGCGATTGCGGTGATATACGCCAACAGCTTCAGCGTGCCATCAGAAACTTGAAAGTAATTAAACGGCGAATCAAAGCCTTTTTCTCTGATTGCAATGTACGTATCTCCTTCTTCCGTCAAGGGAGTCAGAAGCTCGTCGATCTGCGGGATTGCTTGCCGCAATATCTCCTCTATTTTGTCAAAAGTCCTGGGGCGCTCGTTATGTAACGAGAGCAGAACTTGCGCTAAATTTCCACCGGTTTTTTCCAGAACGAGATTCTTCTTCGCCGAATCTTTCCGCCTCATATCGGAGGTCATAAAATTATAGGATCGCCAGGCGGTGAGATAGTCTCGGAATTCTGGGTATTCCTTAATTGCTGAATCCCAACCACCTAATTGCCGCTGTTCATATTTCGTTTCAGACGGGGCTGACACCAACATTTTCGCCATTTCACCAGGATGACGCTCAATAATCTTTTCACCTGCGATGGATAACTCTTCCTCGACTATACCGTTTTCAGAAAGCGAAATAAAAAACTCGGAAACTTTGTTTTCCAGCATGAACTCAAGGGATAATTCAATAGTCACTTTTCTGCCACCGAAGACTACACGTTCGTATCCTCCTCGAGTGTCTAAGTCTCTGTAAACATTGTCTGTGGTGAGTTCTGAAATGAACGCCAAGCAATCCAGCAAATTGCTCTTTCCGCTCGCGTTCGGGCCGATTAAGACGTTGAATTTGTCGAGTTCTAGTTCTAGATCCTTCAAACTCCTGTAGTACTTTATTTTTAGCTTCTTTATCATCTTCCCACTTTAGCTACCCCAAATAATTGTTTGTTTTGCTCTATAATACGGATCACACCCGCAGCGGCCCCGCATCCTCGAAGCCTTCACGTTTGCCCTGACCCGCTTCACGCTCCAGCTCCTGCGGCTTGAAGAGCAATTTGATCACGTTCTGCGCATGCTCGCGAGCTCGGCGGTCTGCGAGCCACGCCAACGCCTTCTCATCCTCGAGCTCGTCCTCGTAGACAAAGACCTCAATGATATGCGTCGAGGTGAGCAACTGCGCGCTAATGAGCCCGGTCGAGGCCTCGTGCGCACACTGCTTGTCAATCGCTTTCGGACCCGGCATCCCGAGCGCCATAACGATCTCGCAGCCGCGTTCCTCGACCAGCTTCTTCGCAGCCACCGGCAGGTCCTTTATTCCCGGAACGGTGTACCGCTCGATCTTCACCGATGCGTGCTTCTGCAGCTCTGCAATCGCGGCCGCAGCCATATCATAGCGCGCAAAGGTCGTATCGGCAATCCCTACTTTCTTCATTTCACCGCATAGCTCACGTACGTACATCACGTCACGCAGGTCAACGCCCTCCGCGGGCATGCTTTCACACACATCTCGCAGCGCACGCACTTCTCCTCATCTAACGTGAGCGTCCAGGACGGATCGAACGCGAAGACCTCAGTGGGGCAGACCGAGATACACGCACCACAGTGGACGCATCGTTCATCATTCCACGCGACCAGCTTCAACAACCGCCGGACTTCGATCCCCTTCGCCCTGAAGAGATCCACCACCTGGTCAGCTTGCTTGTTCGGCACGTCGATGATGAGCTCGCCCCGGGTCGCCGTGTCGATGCTCATCTTTACGCCCGTTTCGAGGATGACTTCGGCAGTATAAGGCAGCTCATCCAGCGGTAACGGGAACTTCAAGAGCAGCTTCATGAGTATCTATCCCCTTTATACTTCTCTCTCTGGAGTTATATAAAACGTGGAGCAGGGCAGAAAGTCACCCGCTCACGTACCACCAGAGCTCGTTTTGTAGTCTCAGCCTGAAAAACGGCCGCAGCTATTTCTGTGATTACGCTTTCATTTTTTACAAAAAAGGGAAGGCTATGAGAGCGCGCATCCGTGATTTCGTGATCACCTGGCAGGACTGGATCTTCTCGGTGGTCAGCTACGACCTCGGCGGCGAGCACCTGCAGTGTTTCTTGCGTTATGTCCCTGATGCGCAGGGCGACAGAAACTCAGACCACGGCAGATACCGCAAGCTGGATTTTCACGAGGCTTACGAGTTCTTACGCCGCCATCGGCCCGAGTACGTGACGGATGTGCATGCCGTACCGCTTGAGGACGTGCAGAAGATTCTGCGGCCTGAGGAGCAGTTACCACGCATCGCCGCGCAGAACGAGCAGGTCAGCGCCATCTATGCATTACTCGCTCAGCACATCCCTCGCGGACAGATCGGGATCACCGGCTCGTATCTCTGCGGTCTCAACACCGCCGTCTCAGACCTCGATTTCGTCATTTACGGCCGCCGGCACTTTGACACTGCGCGAGCGGTGGTGCAGGCCGCAACCGCCGACGGGCGCCTGACTGCGATAGCCGATACGCTCTGGCGCAGGATATACGCGAAACGGCGGCCGGAATTGAACTATGAGACGTTCATCGCACACGAACTCAGGAAGCAGCACCGCGGGGCGCTCGGTGATACGTATTTTGATATGCTGTACGTACGCGACGCGGACGAGCTCCGGCAACTGGATCCGCGGAATTACGAGCGTGGCGAGAAGCTCGGGTACCAGACGATTACAGCACGGGTGACTGATTCACGGTTCGCGTTTGATAGTCCCGCGATCTACGAGCTGGAGCACCCCGAGATCGCCAGGATCCTCGCCTTTACCCATACGTACGCCGGGCAGGCGGTAGCCGGGGAATTGGTAGAAGCTCGTGGCATGCTGGAACGAACAGCAGCTGAAACGCGATTGGTTGTGGGCACGACACGCGAGGCACGAGGTGAGTGGATCTGCTCACGCGCCGCCCTTGGATAAGCCGCTCGTTCGCAGCTGAATATAAGCAAGAGAGGGCGTCTATGGAGCTGAGCATAAAGATTCGGGCAGAGACGGAGCAGGAGATGCGGCTACGCGTCGCGGACGACGTTACGTACGAGCAAGTCCTGGAAGAGCTGGGGATCAACCGTGAGGAGGTACTCGTGCTCCGCAACGGCGTGTCGGTACCGGATGACGAACACGTAGCCGAAAAAGGAGCGCTCAACGCGGAGATCACGATCATCCGAATCGTCTCTCGCGGCTGAAGATGCAACTACTCACCAGCGCAGCTCCGCTAACTCAGCTGGGCGTATCACCCCAAGCTCGGTAATCACCGCTTCGATCAGCTCAAACGGCGTGAAATCGAAGGCGGGGTTGTAGACGCGGACATCCCGTGGCGCAAGCTGGTTTGTACCGCAGAATATGAGCTCTTCAGGAGCACGTTCCTCTATCTGCACCTCGTCAGATCGCCGTTTCAGATCGAACGATGAGCGCGGTGCCGCGACATAAAACGGGATCCCATGCGCCTTCGCGACCACCGCGTGCATGTATGTTCCGATCTTATTAAACACGCCATCCCGAACCACCCGATCAGCGCCGACGATTACCTTATCCACCCTTCCTTGACGCATCACGGCGGCACTCATGCTGTCCGTAATGATCGTGACTGGAATGCCATCCTGGAGCAGCTCCCAGGCAGTGAGTCGCGAGCCCTGATTGAGCGGCCGCGTCTCGCAGGCGATCACTTCGATCCGCTTACCCTGCGCCACCGCGGACCGCACCACACCCAGCGCGGTGCCCCAATCCACGCATGCAAGCCGGCCTGCATTGCAATGGGTCAGCACGACATCGCCATCTTCCAGCAGCGCACTACCATGCTCGCCGATCTGCCGATTCACGACAACGTCTTCCTCCGCGATCCGTTTCGCTTCGACCAGCGCGTACGCCACGCGTTCACGCCTGTTCGAGCCTCGCAGTGCGGCCTGAAATGCTCGATCAACACCGTAAGCGAGGTTTACCGCAGTAGGCCGCGCTTCTCGCAACTGCTTCACCGCTTGACGCAGTGTAGCGTCGTCCGGCGCGTTCATACAGGCCAGAACCACGCCAAACGCACCGGCGGCGCCCAAGGCTGGTGCGCCGCGCACGCGCAAGCTCTGGATCGCCTCGACCAGAGTAGCAACATCAGCACACGTTACGATCCGGTACTCCGCTGGCAGCAGCGTCTGATCGATGAGCGTCACCAGCTCGCGCTCATCATCCCAGGCAATCGTTCGCATCATTACTGCCTCTTACTTTTACCATAAAGGCAGGAGTATGATTAAATAGAAGAGCGAGTGATGCGATGCGGTGCGCAGCATGTAAAGATAAGGCCTGTGCAGCGTGCAAGGACTGCACGGAGATAACGGACGTTGCGAAGGCAAGATACGCGAGCGATAGCGAAGCGCTCAGATCGCTGAAGGTTGCGACACAGATAGAGTCGCGGTATTACCTGCGGAAGACGCGCCTTGAGGAATTGATCCTGTACGCACAGGGGATGGGCTATCAGAAGCTGGGCGTTGCTTTCTGCATCGGCCTGGCACAGGAGGCCGCGACGCTCTGTGCGATCCTCGAGCAAAACTTTGATGTCTCCTCGGTCTGCTGCAAGCTCTGCGGGATTGACAAAGCGTATTTCGGCCTGGAACGGCTTCACGCAGGTGCTGTAGCAGACGAACCGAAGAGCGAAGCCATGTGCAACCCGGTTGGACAGGCACATATACTGAACAAAGAACGAACGGATCTCAACATTATCCTCGGCCTGTGCATCGGTCATGATACGGTATTTACCGAATACTCCGAGGCGCCAGTAACGACACTTGCTGTTAAAGACCGCGTGCTCGCGCACAATCCGCTTGGCGCTGTATACTCTAACTATTATCGCAGCAAGCTGCGAGAACCCGAACATAAATAACTGAACTACAGTTACCCATGTAGTGCGGAAACCCGCTTCTTCTGGGCGATGATACGCGCTCAATTAGGGACATATTTCCGTCAAATAACGTATTTATCGAGAGTTATATCTATACTAATTATTACTACTCCTCAAATGAGAATAGTAGCTAAATTAATTATATGTGTTTTTCTTTTAGTGCCGGTTTTCTTTTTCTGAAAAAGAAAACAAAGGGGCATAAAAAACAAAAAGAGAGGGATAAAAAAAGCCCCTCCCAAACCTTTTATTTTTGTGTGTAGTTTAGAGTAGCTTACTTCCGGATCCTCAGTACGAGGAAGGCGATTGCTAACAGGCCTGCAATGGCGAATAGCGCCTCGAAGCCTGGCTCTTCAGGTGTCGGTGTTGCTGGTACTGGTGTTGGCGCTGCTGTTGGTACTGGTGTTGGCACTGGTGTTGGCGCTGCTGTTGGTGTTGGTGTTGTTGGCGCTGGCGTTGGTGTTGCTGGCGCTGCCGCGCCGATGTTCACGGTCGCTTCGTCAGTATGTCCATCGCCATCGTCCGCCTTGACGTTATAAACGCCTTCTCGAGCACCTGCGGTATCGAAGGTTGCTTCGAACGTACCGTTTTCTACCCGAACGGTCTGCGGTGTGAGCTCTATCGGACCCCTGGCGGTAAGGATAAGTGTAAACCCTTCCCTCCTGTTCGTCGTACCGGTTACAACCAGTGGCGCTCCAACGCCGACAGACGCAATCGGGTCGAGTCGCACATACGCCGATTCTACGCGTATGTGACCTGCCCAGTAGAGGTCATCGCTCCCTGCTTGACCAAACGTGGCATCCTCCAGTATTTCCAAAAGTTGTTCCTGTGTCTTGGCTGTAAGGCTGTAACCAGCAAGAGCTAGTGCAAGGGATGTAGAAGCAGCAGACGACCCATAATGGTTATCGCCACCTTTGGCGAGTACCAACACGAGATAGCGTCCGGTGTCCACATCGCCGCCGACAGTGATCTTCTTTGAGAATGTGTCGTCCACGGTAGATACAGTTTGTGTGCTATGGTAAATACCAGCGGTGTCAAGAAGTTTGGATGCGCCAGGGTCTATTGTGGAACCACCGGCACCCTTGGGGGACATTATTACTATATCTACTTCCCTTGACCCGGTCGCCTTACCACTAACGATGAAGTCGTCATCCCGTGCAACAGTTGTCGGGGATATTTCAGCCGTTAGGTCGCCTCTCGACATTAAAATTGCTACGGATCCATCATCTGACTTACCCTTGACATCCCCTGCGTAATCTGTACCAATGAATGCCTTCAATCTTACCGAACCGGGAACACCAAGTTTCCCGCCACACGCATCGCTTGTATCTATTTCTTTTGAAAATTCCTTGTTCTCGTCAAGCACGACCTTTTTTAATTCATCGCAGATTTCGTCATCCACAGCAATTTGTACCCACTGGCCCGTGTTTGCCGTTCCACGAATCATAAGCTTCGATCCGATAATCGCACTTCCAAGCACATCAAAGTTTACCACTTTTTCTATAACGGTTATGGTTACATCTTCTGTTAGATCAAGAGTGGTATCCTTCACCGTAATCGTGAAAGAACCGGTATCGCTGAACGTTACTATGTAAGTCCTTACGCCATCTGAGTCAATCTCTTTATTGATTAGTTCTGATCCACCTGCTCCGTTATCCTCCTGGTTTGCTGGGAAAGTGGTTTTTGCCGGATCACTAGACGTGACGTCAATTTTATCAAACGCTGGACCGGTTACCGTGAGTCGTACTGCACCACCTTCCGCGACAGTCGTCTTATCGGCCACAATATCGATTTCACCTTTCATCAACCTTAAGGTGATCTCGTTGCTCTTCTTGGTTAAGCCTGATGCTTTATCTGCAGTGGTTTCCACCCATAACGTATAGGTGCCAAGTTTCCACTGCGGCCCGGTGAGCACTTCCAGCCCTCTGATATCACTTATTGGTCGATCCACAAAATTTTCGAGGGTTGTTGGGTTTGCGGTAAGAACGGTGCCGTCGGGATTCTTGATCCTGAGCTTAACGACATCGTTGCTCAGCAAGTTATCGGTTACATCTACTTTGAATGTTCCTCCCTGTGCCACGGAGGTAACTGACTTGGTATCTACCTTAACATCCACGGTCAGCGTCGCGGTACCAATTAACAGCTCCACATTTGCAAGGTTGCGATTATCCTTTATATAATACTTGCCTGTCTTCGTCATCACATTGGTATTGAAGATCGTATCTCCAACAGCAGGGACTGATGCGGAGAATACTTCACCCGCGGTCGTCGAACCAGATGCTGTATCACCAGCAATTGTTACAGTCGTTGTATTTGCAGCAATGTCCGTAAAGCATATTTTCTGGCCGATCAGTGCATTCCCACCTGTATTCAGGCTGATGGGTGTGGAAGCACCTCCACCTCCCGGTGCTGGGCATGCCGCACTCGCGGTGGGCACCATCGCGCCGAAGATCGACGCGATCATGATCGCTGCCATCGCAATGCCTATCATCTTTGTCTTCATCTTTTTCGTTTTCACCTCCTAATTTTTTTCCAAAAGAAAAAGGGGTATATAAAGCTTTCGGTTCAGCCTGCCTGTCTCGTCGCTGGCTGCATATCCGGCAGCCAGCTTCGCTTCTTCTGACTTCACCTTTATCCCTTCTGCCCCTTTTGCTCTTACTATCACTTTACACCATATATATGTTTTTATCTTTTTCGGTTTGTCGGCATCATTTATAAAGCGCAACGCCGACCTGCGCTCCCACCCACCTACGTTAGCGAGATGGTTGTGATACTGTTGACCCCGTCGCTTTATATTAGTTTCGCTTCACCCCAGTTACCGTGGAGGCGTAATGCGCGGACGGGTGTTGCGAAAGAAGCGCTTCTCATCGCCGCTCATGGGCACTCTGTCCCTGCCACACGCTTCACACGCGACGTTTTATGGAAGAACGAATAAAGGTACACTACGCTGTTTAAAGGTGGGGCGGGTATGATCATCGGGATCACGGGAACACCGGGAACGGGCAAGACGAGCGTCTGCAGGAGCGGCGGAGTCGCGTGTTTGGACCTCAATAGCGTGGTGGAAGCGGAAGGCTTTTATACCGGCGTTGATCCCGAACGGGGCAGTTTAATCGCTAACCTCGACCGGCTGAGCGATTACGTGCGTCAGAAAGAAGCAGCTGCAGGTGAAAACGTGCTCGTGATCGAGGGGCATCTCGCGCATCTTCTCGGGCCTGCTGTTGCCATCGTGCTCCGCGCGCATCCTGCTGCACTCGCCGCGCGGCTCGAGCGAAAGGGCTTCTCCGCGCGTAAGATCCAGGAGAATCTCGAGGCCGAAGTGCTCGATCTCATCCTGACAGAAGCGGTCGAGCTGTGTCAGACCGTGTACGAGGTGGATACCAGCGGCAAGAGCGTGGCAGAAGTGGCGTCCGTGGTGCGAGCGATCATAGCCGCGGAGACGGAAGAAGGCGCCGGGGACAGCCTAAGCGGAGCACTCCGACAGCGGTACAAACCGGGCTCGGTAGACTGGTCGGACTGCATCGAGGAGATCTGTCTACGGTCCTCTCGCCGCGAATCGTACGAATGCGAGTAGCGCTTCGTTTTTTCTGAGTGTACGGTTTTCTTCATTCAGATAGATTTGATAGAGTAGTGTAGGAAGGACCGGGGTACAATGGCACTTGATTCGCTCCTGCGGGGCGTGGTTGATAAGCTGGGATTCATACGAGCGGCGGTGCAATTGCTCGTGGCACGCGGGGTCTCACCAAACCTGCTCTCCCTCCTCTCACTCCTGTGCGCCGCACTGGCAGGCATAGCGTTCGCCATCTCCAGCGGCGGCAGCAGCTCCATTACCTTTTGGCTCGTCCTCGCCGCGGTCTTTGTCACGCTCAACGCGGTTCTTGACGGGCTCGACGGGCTGGTTGCACGGGAGATGGGCAACGCGAGCAGCAAGGGTGATTTCCTCGATCACGTGATCGACCGCTATGCGGACCTGTTGATGATCGGCGGGATCGTCTTCGGCAACTATGCACCCTGGCAGATAGGCCTTCTGGCGCTCGTTGGCGTTCTGCTCGCTTCGTATATGGGCACCCAGGCACAGGCCGTGGGGATCGGCCGTATGTACGGCGGGGTGCTCGGGCGAGCGGACCGAATCGCGCTTATTCTAGGCGCGACGGTACTAACGGTGCTCTATCCCCTTCCGCTGCCGTCTGCGGGCCCCGTAAGCTTCCCCTTACTCGGGTGGGCACTCGTCATCTTCGCAGTGCTCGGGCACGCGACCGCAGTTCAGCGATTCGTGAACACCTGGCGGCAGCTTTGAAGTGCATAGGGTACTCACTTCGAGCGACACGCGCGAATCAGAACAGTTGCCAAAAAGGATTTGACGACGGCGGAATGAATAGAAAGCCAGCTTCCAAGTGACTACAGATTCAGGATCCTGAGTGCAAGCAAGGCAGCGTTTTTACCGTTGTCTACACCCACCACGGCGACCGGTACGCCCGGCGGCATTTGCACCATGGAGAGCAGCGCATCCAGGCCCAGCAACGTACCGCTCACCGGAACGCCGATGACCGGCTTTGCGGTCTTCGCGGCGAGCACACCCGGTAACGCTGCTGATAGGCCCGCAATCGCGATGAAGACCGCAACCGAGCTTTCATTCGCCGTTACGTACCGATCCAGCTCCTCGGGGTTACGATGCGCGGAGAGGATCTGCACCTCATACGGAATCCGGTGCTCCTCCAGTACCGCTATCGCGGTATCCGCCACTGCCTGATCGCTCTTCGAGCCCATAACGATCGCTACTTTTCGCATGATTACTTAGCTAGCTAACTAACTAACTAACTGCGCAGAATGCATTTGATCCTCGTACGCTCGTCCAGCACGCTCGTGAACTCGTCCTGATCCCGGATATGCTCCAGCTCGTCTTTACCGATCAGGACCGTATTATCGATCTGGACGTACTTGCTTCGCCCGTTCACCACGAATACCGACCGGGTCTGCATCACGTGTGATAAGCTGCTCAGGATACGCGCTCGCCTGAGCATCTGCTCCGAGTAGTCACTGATCCCCGTGAGGATCTTCTCAGACTCTTCGCGCGCCTTTGCAGACGATTCCGGGAATGAAACAGCGCGAAACGGGGCATAAGCGGTCGTGAAGATCGCGAATCCGAGCTCTTCCATCATGTCGAGGATCCGCCGCTCGAGGCACGAAACGGATTCTTCTGGCTCTTCCGTCAAGACCGCTGCAGACGGCTCCTCACGCTCAGGTTTGAGGAACTCGAGCGGCGCAATGAGGATCGTATCCAGGAGCTCTTCGAGCTTCAGCGCGAGTTCTATCGTCGTCCCCATGCTCCCTTCTTCGTACTTGCTGATGCTCCGCTTCGAGACACCCAATTTCGTGGCGAGCTCGCCGAACGATAGCTCTTTCTCCTCGCGTGCCGCTTTCATCGCGTGCCCATCGATGGTGACGTAGACGCCACCGGTAGCAGAGAACACGTAGGGCTCAACGCCGTCAACAACGTAATTGTGGAGTGTATGCGGGTTCACTGCTGGAATACCATAGCGATGATAGACCACATCGTCCTCCAGGAAGGAGGCACCGCTCCGCTCACCAATGACGAGCGGCGACGCAAGGAGATAGAAGGCCACACGCTTGATGCTCCGCGCGACCTCCTCATTGAGCCCATCGATGTTGCGCATAATCTTGGCCAGCAGCGTGAGCTCGTTCCGCCGTGCCGCGAGATCGAAACTTCTCGCTTCGCAGCGCTGTGAGACGATAAAACCCGCTTCTTGCAAGATTTCCAGTACCCGTACGATCAATTCCTCCTTCATTGCGCCTCCGGATGAATACACGGCCGATTTCGGCTCCTCACCGCACCATCGTAAGAATGAGTCTATTAAGATTATTCGATACTGGTAGAGAGTTCCCGTGCCCGTTTCGTTGCCGCGCTCACCGCATGCATCATCGCGGCCTTTACGTTCCGCGTCTCCATCGCATAGAGCCCGCGCATGGTCGTCCCCCCGGGCGACGCGGTCATCTCCTGTAACGCTACGGGCGTGGTTCCCGCGAGCACCATCCTCGCCGCGCCTTGCGCGGTCTGAGCGGCAATAGCGAGTGCGAGCTCGCGTGGCAAGCCTTCACAGACACCGCCTGCGGCCATCGCGTCGATCACCGCAGCGAAGAACGCAATGCCACTGCCACTCAAGCCGGTAACTATATCGATATCACGCTCCTTTACGGTATATACAGCACCAATTGCGCCCAATAACGCTTTCGCCACTGCTTCATCCGTGTCGTCGGCGTAGGTGCCTTTTGAGAGCGCCGTTACAGATTCTCCGATAAGCGCACCGATATTCGGCATCACGCGAATCACCCGCTTCCCCGCACCCAGCACCCGCTCGATCGTCTGCGTCGAGACGCCGGCCGCAACGGAAATGAGCAGGTTATCATTACCCATCACCGGTGCGAGCCCTTCGAGTACTGCACGCACGTCCTGGGGCTTTACGGCCAAAAGGATCACGTCAGAACGCTCAGCTACCTCGGAGTTACTCGCGCACACGAGAACGCGCGGTTTGAATTCGCCGGTGAATGATTCGAGCCGCTCGCTGCGCACGTCACTGATGAACACCGGTTCGCTCACGTGCTCGTCGGCAGCGAGCAATCCCCTGAGAATAGAGGCACCTATGTTACCAACGCCGATAATACCGATCTTCTTCCCCCTCACGCTTGCCCCGGTCATTCCTTGAGCGGATTGATAAGCACAACATTATTGCCACGGAGAATAACAGAGCCGAGCAATCGCTTCTTCTCGCCCGCCAGTATCTCGTTCGCGCCACTCAGATGCAGATTCAAATAGTCGTCCACCGATGTGAGCACGCCCTCCAGCACGCACTGCTCACCCTTCATCTCCACGTGGATCTTTCTCCCCACGAGACTCTGAACTTTTTTGTTCGGAAACATCGTCTCAGACTCCTCTTATCTTTTCTAATACTCCTCCGGTTTATTTAAAAACATGCGCCATGAGCTGGTCGTTGAAGGCCGGATCGCGAACCCTGATCGGATTTTCGAGGCGCAGCTTGGTATTGACGAGGGGCGCATCTCGGTGATGAAGCGGCAGGGTCTCCGCGGCGAGCGCACCCTCGATGCGCGCGGCTGTCTCATCTTCCCCGGGTTCATCGACCTTCATGTGCATCTCCGCGAGGATAGCAGCCATCAGTGGAACTACAAGGAGGATTTCAACACGGGGACGACGGCTGCGCTTCACGGCGGGGTCACCACCGTGCTGGACATGCCAAATACACCTCTGCCGGGGATTACTGCTGACCGAATACGGGCAAAGAAAGCGCTCGCGCGCTCTCAGGGCCTTGTTGACATCCTTTTCTGCGGTGGCGTCTCGAACTCGAACGTTACTGCGCTGGGAGATCTGCAACCGGAGGTCGCAGCATTTAAGCTCTTCTTTACCACCATGGGCGAATTACAGCTCGATGATGCGACGGTGCCAGACGCGCTCAAAGCGGTCGAATCGACCTCGCGGCCCGCAACCATACATTGCGAAGACCCGCGGATCATCGAGCAGCGAGCAGCGGAATTGAACGTGGCGTGGCGCGAACGAGCGCGTCAGCCGGAACTGTATCCACGATTGCGACCTGAGGCCGCGGAGTTAGCTGCAGTGAAGAGCGTGCTCTCTGCGGCTGCGGCCGTGCCTCGTCTGCACATCAACATTGCCCACGTCTCCGTGCACGAGACGGTAGAGCTGATAAAGCAGCACCCTGCTGTGCACTGCGAAGTCACGCCGCACCACCTGTTCTTCACCAGAGAAGACGCGGCGGCGAAGCAGGCGTTATTGAAGATGAATCCGCCGTTGAGGACCGAGGAGAACCGTCACCGCTTGATCGCCGCACTGAAAGCCGGTGAGATCGATTTCCTGGCCACTGATCACGCACCGCATACGCGAGAGGAGAAGTCACAGGGGTTCGCAGATGCGCCTGCTGGTGTTCCGCATTTAGACACGTACGGCAACTTCGCCATATGGTTGATGACGCAGTGCGAACTGCATCCGACACAGATCGCGCGTATCTGCGCCTCGAATCCCGCACAGTTCCTGGGCCTTGCTGATCGGGGGCGTATTGACGTGGGGCTGCGAGCGCATCTGACGATCCTGGACCTCCAAAAACGTACGAGGATCCACCGTGATCGGCTCTATACGAAGTGCGGATGGTCACCCTTTGAGGGTTATGAATTCCCTGGCACGGTGAAGCACACCATCTATAATGGCAGGGTCATGACCGACTATGACGATATCCTCGGCCATTGATCGCGCGCGATCGACGGGAGGATCGAAAGCATAAATAAATGCGAGCACCGCCATGATAACAGCGGTGTAGCGATTTATGAGCACGCTTCTTCTCACGGTCGTCGTGGCGCTCTGGCTGATGCTGCCGGCGTACGTAACGAACGCGAGCGCAGCGTTTTTCGGCGGGAAAACACCGATCGACCAGGGACGCTACTGGGGCAAGCACCGGGTACTGGGTGACGGGAAGACGTACGAAGGGCTCGTCACGGGCTTCGCCTGTGGCTTCCTCATCGGTCTGGTGCAACAGCTGTTACAGAGCCGCACGCAGCTGCAACTCCCTGATTTCGGTAGCTTCCCGCTGTTCCTCGTTACGCTCGCATGCCTATGCGCGGGCGCGATGCTCGGCGACCTGCTGGGCAGTTTTGCGAAACGCCGCGCTGGCGTGGAACGAGGCGCACCGTTACCCCTGCTGGATCAGCTTGATTTCGTCGGTGGCGCCTGGCTGCTGCTGCTGCTCTTCGCTCGCCCGTGGTTTATCGCCGCCTTCTCAGGGGAGGTTGTCCTGACCGTGATCATGCTGACGCCGTTGCTGCACCTGGCGACCAATTACGCCGGATTCAAGATAGGGAAGAAGAAAGTCCCGTGGTGATCACCGCAGGAGGGCTTCCGTGGGCACGAGCTCAGATCTGTAGTCAGCGGAACGAGCGTGGCGTGCGGCAAGCGCAAGGTTTACTTTACAGTCTGCTCTACCAAGTGTACAGGTCAGTATGAGGAAGACAGGAGGGGAGGAAGGAATACGGATCGCGCAGATCTCATGTGGCACCATCTATGGCAACGTCCAGCCAGAGATCGAGAAGGCTGCGAAGGCCGTGGGTGCGGAGCTCTTTGTGCCTGAGGTTGATCTGGATTACGTTAACCGGAAGGTGGAAGAATTTGGGTATGACATGAAGAAGAGCCTGGGCTTGAGTGTTGCGTTGGCTCGCGGCTTTGCGGTTGCCGAAGGTTTGAGCGATGCGGACGCGATCTTTCTCGCTGGCTGTCATAAATGTCCACGTGGCGCGGTAATACGGACGGAGATCAGGAAGATCATCCAGGCGCAGACGAATTTGCCGATTGTCATGTACCCGTTCTCGGAACGGACGAAGGCTGGTGAACTGTTGACGCGTATGGAGGCGCTGGTGACGATCGTGCGGCGACGCTGGATCCTGGAGCGGACGGTGCAGGAGGGGTTGACCGCGGGCATCGATTCCGGCTCCACAACCACCAAAGCGGCGATCATGCAGGATAACGAGGTGCTGAGCGCGACCTGGTCGCCCTCGCGTGACGTGGTAGCGACGGCCGAGAAGGTCTTTGCCGAGGCACTGGACAGTGCCGGCCTGAAGCAGACAGACATCGAAGCGCTGGGAACAACGGGCTACGGCCGGCATCCGCTCGGCGAGCATTTCAAGGCTGATCTGGTTCAGGAAGAGCTCACGGTGAATTCGAAGGCCGCGATGTATCTCGCGGGCATCGAGAAAGGCGAGGCAATGATCATTGACATCGGCGGTATGGACAACAAGATCATCACGGCGAACGACGGCATTCCTGATAACTTCACGATGGGCGGTATCTGTGCGGGTGCTTCGGGGCGCTTCCTGGAGATGGTTGCACGACGTCTGGGCGTTGATGTGGTCGAGATGGGCAAGCTGGCGCTGGAAGGCGATCCCACGAAGGTGAAGACTGACAGTTACTGCATCGTCTTCGGCATTCAAGATCTGGTCGCGGCGTTATCGCGCGGTGCACGCCGTGAAGATGTCGCCGCGGCGGCGTGTTATTCGGTCGTCGAGCAGGTAAAAGAGCAGCTGTTGCAGGAGATCGATCTCAGACAGCCCGCTATCGAGGTCGGCGGGACTGCGCTGGTGGAGGGCGTGCCGAAAGCGATGAATGATGTGCTGGGCTTCGAAGTGATCGTGCCGCGGTATCCGCAGTACATTGGTGCCGTAGGTGGCGCGCTGCTCGCGTCCTCGTTTAGATAGCAGGACAGCAGTTCTATGCTGCGATTCATCGGTATTGTGGAGCAGGCGCAAGAAACGGGCATAGCTCAAATCCGGATTTACGATGAGTTTCGAGAGGGCTTGGCCGGTTTGGACACCTTCTCGCATATCATTGTCCTTTACTGGTTCCATCTGCGCGATACCGATGGCGACCGGAGCGTGCGTAAGGTGATCCCGATGGGACGCGCGGGCGCGCCGCTCGTCGGCGTTTTCACGTCCCGAAGCCCGAGCAGGCCGAATCCGATCGCGCTCTGCGTCGTGGAGCTGGTACGTATGGAAGGGAACCAGTTATCAGTGCGGGGGCTCGACGCGCGCGAAGGCTCGCCCATCATCGATATCAAACCGTATATACCGGACATCGACGCGGTACCTGACGCTTCTGTGCCCCCCTGGGCTCGCCACGGCCCGGATTCCTGAGGTCAGTAAATGGAGATCAAGATCATTCGCAGTCCGCGCAGGAAGAAGACGATCGGCGCACGCGAAGTGGACGGTGTGATCCAGCTCTATCTCCCGGCAGCGCTCTCGCCACAGGCGGAAGCCGAGTACGTGGCGTGGGCGCGGAAGCGCTATGAGGCGCGGCAACGCCAGCGCGAACTCCAGGAGGCGAATGCCGATGCGCTGCTGGAACAGCGCGCGCAAGCGCTCAACAGACAGTACTTCAACGGTGAGCTCTCGTGGACTCGAATCTCCTATACGACCGAGCAGAACGCACATACGTTCGGAACCTGTGACCCGCGGAGTGGTACGATACGGATCTCAGATCGCCTGGTGAAGATGCCGCGGTTCGTGCATGACTATGTGGTGGTGCATGAGCTCGCGCACTTGCTGGTGCCGCGTCACGGCCTGACCTTCTGGCAGCTCGTCCTTCGGTATCCCAAAACGGAACGTGCCCGCGGGTATTTGATGGCGGTTGGGATGCAAGATGAGCCGGATAGTGAGCCGGGGAACGGTGGTAATTTTTAAGGCACGTGCACTCACATAGATATATAAAGTTTATGTGTGACGATCACGGAGGCTGGAGCTCGACTCCAGGAAGAGGCAGATGCTGAACCGCGGCGGGTATAAGGACGAGTTTATACTCTCGTTGGAGGCGGATAAATGGCTCTTTCACGCTGACCTCCTCGTTGACAAGGCGCACGTCGTGATGCTGAAGGAGCAGGGGATCATCAAGAAGGAGGCCGCGGCTATTCTGACCTGCTTACACCACCTGGAGGAGCGCAGTGCGGATTTCATCGAGCATGAGCTCCCCTCGTATGAGGATGTACATACCGCGATCGAATCGGTCGTGATCGCTGAGGTCGGCGAGGACATTGGAGGCCGGATGCACACCGGGCGGTCGCGGAACGACGAGGTAGCTACGTGCATACGACTGGCGCTGCGGGCCGAGCTCCTGACGTTGCTCAACGCGATAAACGCCTTACGCGGCGCCCTCCTCGCGAAAGCGGGTGAGCACATCGGGACCTTAATGCCCGGGTACACCCATCTACAGCATGCGCAGCCAACGAACTTCGCCCATCACCTTTTGGCGCATGCTGACGCCTTTGCACGCGATTTCGCGCGACTCCAGATCGCTTATGAGCGCACGAACGTCTGTCCTCTGGGCGCAGCGGCATTTGCTTCGACCGGCTTCCCGATCGATCGAGAGCGAACAGCGCGGCTCCTCGGATTCGATGCGGTGCTCGAGAACTCGATGGATGCGGTCTCGACGCGCGATTTCGTCATCGAGGCGATTTCATGCTACGCCAACCTGATGACGGATCTGAGCAGGCTTGCGGAGGAGCTCATTCTCTGGAGTTCTGCGGAATTCAACTTCATTCGCCTGCCCAACGAGTATGTGACGGGCAGCTCAATCATGCCGCAGAAACGGAACCCGGACTACGCAGAACTCGTACGTGCGCGAGCGGGCACGGTATACGGCTGTTTGATGAGCGTGCTCTCGATCTGTAAGGCTCTGCCCTATTCGTATAATCGCGATCTCCAGGAGGCCACACCGCATCTGGTACGTGCTACGAAGACGACGATCGCTTCGGTCACCGTGATGAGGAGCATGGTGGACGGGGTGGAAGTGCAGGAGGAGCGGATGGCGGAGCAGGCGCCGCGTGGGTTCAGCACGGCAACGGAACTGGCAGATACCATCGTTCGTGAGACCGGCTTGCCATTTCGCACCGCGCATACCATCGTTGCTGCTCTGGCGGCTGAGTTGACCGATGAGACCTGGGAATCGCTCAGGGACGAGGAGTCCGCGAAGGCGTTGGCGGCTACTATCCTGCAGCGAATCGATGCGCTCGCGCTGAGCAGCGTGGGGCAGAAGCTGAGCACGAAGGGGCTGAGCGAGAAGAAGGTGAGAGAGACGCTGGAGATCGCGACAAACCTGCGTAAACGGCTCGTGACGGGCGGACCCGCGAAGAAAGAGGTCCGGCGGATGCTCACACGGCGGAAAACAGACCTGGAGAAGGATGAAAAGACGCGGCAGGACCGGGAAGAGCAGGTCAAGAAGTGCCTTGAGGAGTTGGAGAAAGAGGTGCGGCGCAAGAAGCGCGTGATCAAAGTGATCCGAAAGTCGAATCAGAACGTCGTTGACCTGATTAAGGATATCCGAAAATGAGCTGAACTTCCTGGACTCCCGGGTATCAGCGTGAATTATCGGGCTAAGTTCCGCAGGTAGACAGTGGATTATACTGAATTATACCCGACTGCTGATCGACCCCGGTTATTTCCGGAAATCAGCACGGTTTCTGAAGGAAGAGCCGCATCAACTCCTGCGCCGCCGCATCCAGCACCTTATCCGCGCGTTTTAATGCTGATTGCTCGTCAAAATTACCCCCACGGCCCTCCACGGATGGAGCACGAGAATCGTAGATCGCGAACGGCACGGGCTCTCGCGTGTGCGTGCCCACGGACACGGGTGTGTAGTGATCGGGCATGACCATGATCCGGTAACCACCGCCCGCTCGCACTCCCGCTCGGGAAGCCGCGAATTCCGCTTCCAGGCCCTTTAAGACGGTTCCGACCACCACTGCATCGAACGTCTCGATGGTCTGCACTTTCAGATCGATATCGCCGAGATGCCCGGCTTCGTCCGGTGCCTCGACATGCACGAGCACGAAATCCATCTCCTCGAGGCTGCGGAGCGCGTATTCCGCCTTGCCCCGGTAATTCGTGTCAAAATAACCCGTTGCGCCCGGCACGGTGATCACCTGCAGACCCACAAGCCGCGCAATCCCTTTGATCAGGTCGACACCCGAAATGACCGCGCCCTGCACGCCGTACAGATCAGTAAAAGCGGGCAATACAGGCTTCTGCCCGCCGCTCCAGAGCCAGACCATATTCGCCCGCTTCTCGCCTCGTGCCGCCCGCTGCGCGTTAACGTCATGAGCCTCTAAGACCGCCCTTGAGGCGAGCATGATCTCCCGTAATAGTGCTGCCTTCGGTAGGTGATCGGTGATGGATGCACCAACGATGTCATGTGGCGGCACACCGCCAATCTCCTTTTCCAGAGCAGACGCAGCCGCGGCTGTCTGCGCTTTGAGCACCAGAATGTTCCGGTAGCTTAAACCGGCATGAAAGCTGAGCTCCCAGCCACTATCGAGCCAGCTTGTCCGCAAGGCCGCGTTAAGCGCCGCGATCAGCTGCCGTGCTTCCCCGGTCGTGATATGCCCACCGCTGAAGTCTGCCAGGATCCCGTCACTCTCGGTTATCAGATTGCAGCGAAACGCGAATTCATCGTGCGCGAGCGGGATCTGGAGCGCCATCGCTTCGATCGGACCACGGCCCGTGTGATAGGTAGCGGGATCGTAGCCGAGGATCGAGAGCGTGGCGATGTCACTGCCCGCGGTCATCCCGTGGGGTATCGTCTGTACCAGACCGATCGAGCCTTTCCGGGCAATGAAGTCAAGGTTCGGCGTCTTCGCCAGCTGGAGTGCGGTTTTGCTCCCGCGTTCCGACAAGGGATAGTCAGCCATCCCATCTCCGATCAGAATGACGTATTTCATGCCCCATTCCCCAGCAGTGGTGTATTTAAATCATCATTTCCCTATAATTATAATTGTTGAAGGGAGATGGAGACCGATATACCGCTCAGGGATGTTATGGTACGCGAGGTCGTCACGGGAGATAAAAATATCACCGTTTTCCAGGCAGCGAAGCGGATGCGGCGTTCTCATGTGGATAGCATTATCGTGCTCGACCAGGGTGAACCGGTTGGCATCGTCACCGATGGCGATATCATCAGCGCTGTGGTGAGCAAGGACACGAAGCCGAGCACGGTGAAGCTCGGAGAGATCATGACAAAACCCCTGATTACCGCCTCGCCCAACGATCGAGTCTCCGCGATCGCGAAAAAGATGGCAAAGGGGCGGATCCGGAAGATGCCGGTCGTTGAGGATGGCAAACTGGTAGGGATCGTCGCGGATGTCGATATCCTCTCGATCTCCTCGGAGATGAACTCGATACTGGCGGAACTGGTAGAGATGAGCGTGGAGCGCGAGGCTATGGGGCTGGAGGGCGAGAGCCTTGAGCAGGGGCTCTGCGAGAAATGCGGTAGCTTCTCCAATTACCTCGTGCTCAAAGGCGGGTTAATGGTCTGTGAGACCTGCAAAGAGGAGTTAGAGTTCGAAAGCGAGGAATAGGTACGCAACGCAACTCTCAATCTCGAATACCCGGTCCCGTCACGGAGAATACAGCCTCCGCCTCCGGAAGGTTCGGTGAATCGACCAGTCGTGCGATTCGTTTCTCGCCTTTTGATTTCCGCAGATAAATTCTGAAGGTCGCCGTGTGGCCGACGACATGGCCGCCGATGGGCCGTGTCGGATCGCCGAAGAACGCATCGGGTCGCACCTGCACCTGGTTCGTGATCATCACCACGGCGTTGTTCAGATCGCCGAAGCGTAGCGCGTCATGCAGATGCTTGTTGATCTTCTGCTGCCGATCTGCCAGCGTGCCGCGGCCGACGTATTCACTACGGAAATGCGCGGTCGCCGAATCAATAATGAGCAGTCGTACCGGCTTTTCAGTCTCTTTCAACACTTCCGCGAGCTTTTCCGCCTTACCCACCAGCAGGATCTGATGATTCGAGTTGTAAGCGCGCGCAATGTGGATATGCTGCAGCACCGCTGCGTAATCCAATCCCGCGCCCTCAGCCATATTCTGGATCCGCTCAGGTCGGAACGTGTTTTCGGTATCGATGATCACTACGGACCCGTTCAGGCCGCCCTCTTCCGGCGGGCGCTGCACATTGACGGCGAGCTGATGCGCGATCTGGGTCTTCCCGCTGCCGAACTCGCCATAGAACTCGGTAATCGCGCGAGTCTCGAGGCCGCCACCCAGGAGATCATCCAGCGATTTCGAGCCCGTCGTGAGCTTACCAACCTCCTTGCGCCGCTCCAGGATCTTGTCCCCGGTCTCAAAACCACCGATATCCGCAGCATCCCGCGCAGCATTGATGATCTTCGCCGCAGTGGCTTCTCCGATCTCCGCAGCGGACACCAGCTCGGCGGGTGAGGCCACGGCGATCGCTTCCAGTGAATTGTACCCACCGTCACGTAATTTCTCTGCAATCGCAGGTCCGACACCCGGTAAATCCTCCAGATCCACGAGTACGCTCACCCCTTCGGTATCTAGTAACCTAACACCCGCTGGAAGCACTTAAACCTTTCGACTGCGTGCGTGCGTGAGTGCGTGCGTGAGTGCTTGCCCTGGTGCTCGCTCAAAAGAGGAGCACGAGCGCAACGACCACAGAGCCATATTTGCCCTGCTCCACCTCTACGGATTCCACCACCAGCTCTCTCGCGTGCACCTGGAGCTTGCGCATCGCGGCCATCTTATCCAGCTTTTCCTGGATCTTGCCCGCAAGAAACGGCCGCGAATGGTGCCCGTGATGCTCACAGATGATACCAAACGCGCGATTCGCAGTACCCTGCTCTGCTGCAGCCCCCAGCCACCCATAGCCTACTCCGGCCCCGATTACGTCACCTGATCCGCCATCGGCTCGCGAGAGCACGCAGAAGGTGATGGCGCCGGGTTTCATGCTCGCGTGTTCACGATCAATCTCAACGGCGTCCGCTGGCAGAATGGAGGAGACCTCAACTAGATTACACTCCCCTATACCTGCGTCCCGCAGCGCAAGATCGAAGGCAATGGCCGGCTCCGGATCCATACCCACCCCAGAGGACACAAAGAACGCTCGTGGTATCATTGCTGCTTGCTTTCTCCTGGTTCTTTAAGATGCTGCCGAGTATAGAAATCTTTCACCTCGTCTAAAGAGGGGAACACAGTGCTCACGCTTTTTCGGGTGATATATAGAGCCGCGCAGGCATTGGCAAACCGAAGGCATTCCTCCGCCTCTTTGCCCGCTAAGAACGCGTAAATAAACCCCGCATTGAAGACGTCTCCGCCGCCTGTCGGACGCACCGGTGCCACAGCAAAGGCCGGGCAGGTGACCATAACGCTGGGCGCGATCCAGGTGGAGCCCTCGACGCCCTGGTGAACAATTACCTGCTTGCAGCCCCGTCGCAACAGCTCGTACGCGCCTTCTCTTCCCGCCCTACCGCTCAATTCGCGGAGTTCCGCCTCGTTCACGAAGAGGAAATCAAGCACCGGCAGGAGCTCCAGAACGCTCTCGCGTGCACGATCTGTCCACCCGAGGTAAGCGCTCCAGCCGATATCGAGCCCGGTGAAGGCACCGGCAGCCTTCGCCGTCTTCAACAACGTTACATTGGCCGGGAACAGGCCTTCGGTATTCCAGTGCCCGGCCCGCATCACGAATCGCGCACTGCGCAGCAGCTCTGTGTTCACCTCATCCCCCGCAAGGACCAGGTTAGCGCCACGGTCTGAGAGCATTGACCGGCTGCCATCGGTGAACGCGATACTCACGGTGATACCGGGCCGTTGTAACGCTGCATCCTCCGTTCGTTGGGCGTAGAGAACCACGCCCCTCCGTTCAAGCTCGGCGCGGACCCAGCACGAAAGCGCGTCCGTACCGATCTTGCAGACGAGCGCCGTTTCGAGCCCGAGCGTCGCACACGCCGCCGCGCAGTTGCCCGCCTGACCGCCGAGCGCGAGCATGAATTCACAGCCGATCTGTTTGTCACGCTCCGGATAGGCTTCGATCGGCAGCGTCATGATGTCACAGAAGACGTCACCGATGACCACCACCTCGTTCCGTTTCATCACCGGAATCGCATCCATAGCTCGTCGTTCCAAAAGTATTTAAAGTAATTGGCAGTAGCTGAAGATATAATAAGAAAGAGGAGATCCCTTCGTGCAGAACTAACTACTACGGAGGAGATGCATTCACCGATGGAGCACATAGCGCGGCCGAAGTTCGTGGTGCGGAAACATCCGGAGTTCAAACGCTTCTATTCCTCGGGCGTCTTTGGCGGGCATACACCGTACGAATTCAAGATGATCGTCTATCAGGAAGGGTACGAGGACGTCTCTGAGGACACGGTGACCGGCAAGGAGCCACCGGTGATTCTTCGCGAGCTGCAGGCTGAGATAACCATGTCACCGGAGCAGGCGAAGGCGCTGCTGAGCTGGCTCGACCGGCACATCAAGGCCTTCGAGAAGCAGTTTGGGACGATCCCCACACCGCCGGTGCGCGAGGATGAGCCGGCGAAGGCCCCGGAAGGTATGTACGGCTGAGCTTGTGGTGCGAGTGCCCGCAGCGATGCGGCACTGCACTAGAAGGAGAAACTCCGGGTCAGTTTCCGGTGCGTGAAGGGCTTTGCATCCCTGCCCACATACGTAGCGACGACCTG
Source organism: Methanomicrobia archaeon (assembly GCA_011049045.1). Classification (NCBI taxonomy): domain Archaea; kingdom Methanobacteriati; phylum Methanobacteriota; class Methanomicrobia; species Methanomicrobia archaeon. The sequence continues at coordinate 33,583 of DSCO01000029.1, forward strand.
GCCCGCACCCATGACGAGGTATTTATAGATCATCAGACCCTCCAGACCCACCGGTCCGCGTGCATGCACCTTGTACGTGCTGATACCGACCTCCGCGCCCTTTCCGTACCGGAATCCGTCGCTGAACCGCGTTGACGCGTTCTGCATCACCGAGGACGAATCAACGAACCGCAGGAACTTCAGCGCGGTCGCTCTATTCTCCGTGACGATGGCATCAGTATGGCCGGACCCATAGGTGTTGATATGGGCGATGGCCTCATCAACGCCGTCCACTATCCTGACGGAGATGATAAGATCGTTGTATTCGGTCCGCCAGTCGTCGTTGGTGGCGGGCTTTATCCCGACCGTACCTTTGCGCTCAAGGAGATCCAGCGTTCGCGGGCATCCGCGAACCTCGACGCCTGCTACGCGGTATCGCTCGACCATCCGGGGCAGGAACTCACCGGCGATCTGAGCATCCACCAGCAAGGTCTCCGCAGCGTTACACACCGCGGGATATTGCACCTTCGCATCATAGCAGATCTCGAGCGCCCTGGGCACATCGGCATCACGGTCAACGTAGACGTGGCAGATACCTTCAGAATGACCCAGCACCATAATGCTCGAGTGGTCCTGGATGTACCGCACGAATTGATCGCTCCCGCGCGGCACGATAAGGTCGATATACTCGTGCAGTTTCAGCATCGCATCGACATCCTCACGCGTCTCCAGCAGGTGTACCCACCCGTCCGGGACGCCACCCTCGCCCGATGACGCGGCTTCCGCGACCAGCTCAAAGAGCACTTCGTTCGTGGTGCGCGCCTCCGAGCCGCCCTTGAGCAGGACCGCGTTGCCGGTCTTGAGACAGAGCGCGGATATCTGCACGAGCACGTCGGGCCGCGACTCGAAGATCGCGCCGATCACGCCGATTGGACAGGCGACCTGATAGAGCTCCAAATCGGTATCCAGTTCAATTGCGGAGAGCGTCTTACCCACCGGGTCCTCCAGCTTCGCAACGTCCTTCACGCTCAGGATCATCTCGTCAATCTTCGCATCGGTCAGTTTCAGTCGATCGAGCAGCGCTGTGGACATCTGGCCCTCGGCCACCAACCGGGAAGCGAGTTCAACGTCGCGCTTATTCGCTGCCAGTAGCTTCGCGCGATGCTCATCGAGTGCCGCAGCGATACGCGACAGTGCCGCGTCCTTTGCGGCCGTTGACGCATTAGCCAAAATCAGCGCGGCCGCCCGCGCCATCTTCGCCTTCTCCACAATGCCCCTGCCTGACTTCCCTACCGTCTCCTTTCCAACTGCCATCTTCACCACCTCCAGATATGAACCTGATAGATCTGGAGCATGAATATTTTATCGTCGTGAATGCTTTCCCCTCCAGGGCGCTTGTGTCTCCAGGGGTCTGGAAATCAGCCATTTAGCTCATGCTGCCACGGTGCTGTTGCAGAGGTGATAAAAATCCTCTATCGATTGATTCGTGGATCGCACCGGGTTGAGATTGTGCCCTCTCGCGGGGATAACTCATTTCAAATAAATCCCGTTTCCGTAACGGTCCAGGAAATCCAGGACTAACCGGGAGACTTCCTGGATCTTTCCCGGGAGGAGCACGTTATGAGCTGCATCGTCCAGTATAGCCCACGTTGAACCCGGGATAGCGCGGTATATCTGTTCGGAAAAGTAGCAGGGGGTGAAAGTATCCTCGCGCCCGGAAATGATCAACGTCGGGAGCGCTAGTTGGGATAGTTTATCCGTCACGTCAAACGCCATACACGCATCAATGACACGGACGAGCGCAGTGGTGGAATTCATCGCGATCATCTCTTCCTTTGCCTCTGCTAGCTCAGCAGCATGCGCAGCCGCGAACTTAGGGGTGACCGTTAGGGCAACTGCCTCGTCGAAGAATGCCCCGCAGCCGCCCGTGAGTAAGCTCTCTCGCAGTTTCTCGAATCGCGCTCGCAGAGCAGGATCGGTAGAGCAGAACGAGGAAATAAGCACGAGCGCGCGAACTTTTTCGGGATGCACAAGCGCAAAGTGAGTGCAGGGCGATAACGCCACCAAAAGAAAGCCCGAGCAGATGCGTCTTTGCGATATCCAATTCGCGAAGAACTCAAAAAGGTCCGTGGAGAAGTGCTGGATGGAATACGGCGTATCCGGTTTCCCTGAGTGTCCATGACCTCTGAGGTCCAGGGCAATGGTCCGGTACGTTTTGGATAACACGGGCAGCAGCGGAGTCCATAGCCGGGCATCATCGGACAGCCCGTGCAGCAAGACGAGCGGAAAACCTGACCCTTCCTCATGATAGTGAAGCTCTAGATCCGTCATCGCGACTTTCGGCATCGCAACCTCATCTTCGAGCGTTAACGGTAAAACCAAACCTTATTCTGAGCAATCACTTACCGTACCTCTTCCACAGCGACAAATACTCACAATGCCATAAATTCCTCTTCGGTCAGCCCTGTTTCTTTGATAATCGCCTTTAAGGTTCCTTTTGGAATATCAGTTCCCGGATGATTGGGGATAGTAGTTCTCCTGGTTCTTCTCCAAGCTCCTCTAGTTTTATTGATACGAGACGTTCAGACACTTTTTACCCCTCACGTGATATCCTGTTATCTTCAGGTAACACATAGTCGGATCATTTTATAAGTGCCTTTCGGCCTTTCGTGGAGACCGCATGACGATAAGGAATCGTCCTGATTATCCTGATGCGGGCCGAAGTTCTGCTACGAGAAGAGCACTCAGAGAAACACCATATTCCCGCGGTAGACGACCTCGGTGCCCTCTTTACTGCCCAAAATACGCTCGATCTCGTGCGATTTCGCGCCCTTTATCTGCACGATCTCACGGCTCGAGTAATTGGTAATGCCTTTCGCAAACGCGACACCCTTTGCATCCACGATACTGACAGGATCGCCGCTCTTGAAGTCCTTCTCGACACTGATGATCCCTGAGGCGAGCAAGCTGCTGCCGTTCTCGATCAATGCCCGCTTCGCGCCCTCGTCAACTGCGATCATGCCTTTTACCGAGGACGAGAACCTGATCCAGTGCCTTCGCCCGTTCAAGTCCTTATGCGCGGGCATGAAGAGCGTGCCGACCGGTTCGCCCTCGATGACGCGTACGAGAATGTTCTCTTCTCTGCCGTTGACGATCACCATCGGGATACCGGCCTTCATCACGACCCTGGCAGCCTCAAGCTTCGTCTTCATGCCGCCGACGCCCGTCTTCCCACCCTTATCCGCGCTCTGCTCCAGCTCAGGCGTGATTGCCGTGACCACCGGGATGAACTCAGCATCCTCGTTCCGTTTGGGATTGGCGGTGTAGAGGCCGTCGACGTCTGAGAGGATGATGAGCAAATCCGCCCCGAGATTGCTCGCCACGAGCGCTGAGAGATTGTCGTTATCGCCCAGCTTGATCTCATCGACGGCTACCGTGTCGTTCTCATTCACGATCGGGATCACCCCGGCCTTGAGCAGGGTATGCAGCGTGTTCCGCAGATTGAGGTACCGCTGCCGGTTGAAGAAGGCACCATGCGTCAGCAGGATCTGCGCGATTGTCAGATCAGCTGCGGAGAAATAGGTATCGTACGTATTCATGAGGATCGTCTGACCGACTGCGGCCGCCGCCTGCATGACCTTGATATCGCGTGGCCGCTGCTTCAGGTTCAGCTTCCCCATACCCGCGCCGATCGCGCCCGACGTCACGAGGATAACCTCTTTCCCGCGCTTATGCAACTCCACGAGCTCATGTACGATCTTCTCCACCCGCTGCGGATCGAGCCGATACTGCTCATCGGTCAGGTTGCTGGTACCGACCTTGACCACGACACGGGTCGCACCTGAAAAGTCTCGTACCGTCTGATTCGCTGCTGCTGCTCTCTCTTCGCTGGCCATCTCCTCTTCTAGACTCCTCTTTTCCTTATACTTTACAACCAAGCGGGATAAAAAAGAGTCGCACCGACGCCTGAACGCGCTTATAAAAAGCGCTTCGTCTCGTGGCTCGCGCCCCCCGCTAACCCCCTGAGCGCCACACCGCCCGCGACCCCAAGGATTTCGAGTCCTTCAAATTCCGGCATGCCGCAGAGCAGATGCTGCTCGGGATGCGTGCCCGGTGTGATCTTGCAGCTCAGCACGACACGCTTACCCGCGGCGACCACGATCTTGAGCCGTTTCGTTGCCGGATGATCTTTGGGTAAGACGATCAACGGGCTGTTCACTTCGCGAATCATGTAGAGCACACAGCGCAATCCGTTAACGAGTTCCTGTTCGGTACCGAATCCTGAGGCTACCAGGACATCGTCGTGGTTGAGCCCCAGAACGATCTCGCGGTCCGGGGTCTCCACGAGGAACTGCTGCTTTTCTCCTACCTTGACGACGGCTACGGTGCCGGTGGTTCCACGAATCTGCAGCAGCTGAGTACTGTTCAGGGGTATCATCGATGACCTTCTCACCCTCACGGTGTGATCTCGCGGTTGCGCGCTTTCATCGCCGCGTCTACCAGGACATCCTCGACCATCGTGAGCGAGGGCTCGAAGCACCGCTCTCTCATGATGATCGCCGTAGCGGTTACACCTGCTTTGATCGCCAGGGTCAGCTCATTGATCCGCTCCGCGACGCCCTCCTCCGAAACGAGCTGCGCGCCTATCAGCCGTCCGGAATTCGAGTCACAGAGCAGTTTCGCCACGATCAGCTTCCGGGAGGGGAAGAAGCGCGCCTTCGTGTACTTGATCGCTGTGCCTGCCGTTACGTTCATGCCACAGCTCCGCGCGTATGCCGTGGTGACCCCGACGCTGCCCACCTGCATCCCCGCGATGGACGCGACGGTGGGGCTCAAGCACCCCGCGTACGTAGCAGTACCACCAAGCAGATTGCTCGTGACAACCCGCGCCTGTATCAATGCGGTGGAGGCGAGCTGACTGAGCCGTGATCGTTTCGTGACCGCATCGATCACCTCGATACAATCGCCGAGCGCATATACGTGCTTGAGGTACGATCCTGCTCGCATGACCCGCAGCGAGTGGTCGACCTGTATTCCACCGCAGGCACCGAGTGCTAATCCTGCCGTTCGCGCGAGCTCCACGTTCGGCCGCATACCCGTCGCGATCAGCACGAGATCGGCCGCGATAGCTGCTTCGTTTATTCGCACCGCGGCAACGCGCTCCGCACCTTCAAGTGCACGCACCGAACGGCCGAGCACGAACGTGAGCTCGTTACGCAGCCACTTCTGCACGACCGATGCCACATCGGGATCCAGAATCGCCGGGAGCAGGGACGGACAGCACTCCACAACCGTAATCTTCAACCCCTTTCGGGCGAATGCAACCGCGGCTTGCAGCCCGATCATGCCACCACCGATAACGACCGCGTTTTTCGGCTCACCACCAGCCAGCACGGCAGTGAGCCGTTCGCCATCTTCACGATTCCAGAGCGTGAAAACGCCCTCACAGTCCGTGCCGGAGATTGGTGGCATGAAGGGCCTGCTCCCTGTAGCTATGACGAGATCATCGTACGGGAGCTCTTCGCCGGTAGCAAGCCGCACACAATTCCCCGGTATATTGATACTCGTCACTTCAGTTCCCGTCCTGAAATCCACGCCTTTCGCGCGATAGAATTCGGGCTCGAAGAGCACGAGCTCGTTCAGCTCATACAGCCCCTGGAGCGCGAACGGCAGGCCACAGCTCGAGAAGAATCCCTCATGCTCCCGCTTTATCAGGGTGATTTCAGCCGTTTCGTGCACGCTCTGCGCCCGAAGCAGGAACTCAAGCACGTCGATTCCCGCTGCACCACCGCCAATGATCACGATCCGCTGAGTCATAGCTCCTTTTGCCTATCGCTCTGCCGCGTCACCAACCGCAGCCTTCGCCGCTGTATAGGTCTCCTCCATCTCCGCCTCCGAGACGATTCCTACACTCACCGAGTCGGCATGGTGATACAGGAATTCGAATACGTCCCGCGCCGGTTTCACGCGACCAGCAGCCAGTGGTTTTATCGCGATCACCTGCTTTTCCGTGCGCTCGAGCGCTTGCAGTGTGCTCGCATAGTCGGGTGCCATGGCATAGCCCACGGTGTTAAGCGGCGCGAGATACACCTCGAACGCGAATCCAGCAGCATCGAGCTCGGGGATCGTCTCGCCGGGCAGATGCGTTGCCGCGCCGGGTGACGCGCCTGCAGCCCGGATCTCCTCGATCCAGCCAGTGATCCGCGGATCGCGCGCATCGCATGAGAGCGCATGGATCGCGATAATCTCCGGCTGTAACGGCTTGAGTAGCTCTAGATACCGCTCGAACGCCTGCCCGCTCGGAATCGTAGCGGCCACGAAGAAATCTGCTTCCAACTCTTCACACGCCGCGATCAACGCATTGATCAGGGGCTCATAAGCGATGAGCTGCACTGCCGCAACCCCGAGCAACGCGGATCTGATGAACAGCCGCGTCATGTTGCGCTCGTTGCAAAAGAACTGCTGCCGGTATTCGTAGGCTTTCGTACCGAACTGGCCGGCGCCGATGAACGGCGAGGTGCCGAGCATGAGCTTGGGGATCGAACGGTGCATTCCCTTATCATACTATAGCGGCTCGAAGTTATTGAATAGCTAAATAGTGCTGAGATGAAGACACTTACAGGAGACTGAGATCATGAACGCTCACCCTGATACCCCTCCCGCTTCGCTACCGCTGTTCCTGCACGACTCAGTTGCGGACGCGGTGGCCCTCTCTGCGGTTGATTCGCTCGCTCCGCTGCTCGGCATAGCGGTAAAAGAAGCGGAGAAGGTAGTGCTGAAGGCGAACGAGTGTGCGGCCGGCTTCACGGTGCGTGAGATCCTCTGCACGAACGAGACACGGGAGATATTGCGGGAGCTCGTGAAACTTCTTGCGTCCTACGCGGTCACGAAGACCGGCATGGCAACGTGCATGACACGCACGCCGACGCTGGATCCCGACGCACTGCGAAAGCGGTTTGATGATGTGCGCGAGGGCATGCGGCTGCACGAACTCCTGGATGGGGAGCAGATCGCAGCGGTACAGGAACTGTTCGCAAAGGCCGAGATCGCGCCGATACGGTTCGATACCACGCCCGTGATCGCGACGCGGCGGCGCGGGCTCGAATCGAAGCTGCAGGAACGGTACGGTGATTATGTGCGTGTAGCCGTCGTTGATTCTGCTGCGACGGCACAGGCGCTCCTCCGCGAGGCTTACCCCGTACTGTTAGTTGCCGACGCGGACGAGATCGTGCTCGACGAGCCGGGCATCATCAGCATTCCGGAGCATGCCGTGGCAGATGATAGTATCGTCTATCCTGAGTTCGTGGTTCAATCGTTCCGTGCCAAAAGCGCGGCGATTGCTGCATTCGTTCAGCTCGTTACCGAGTTTGATGAGCGGAAAACGTCATCGCTTCTTGATAAGATCTCGATACCGGATTTAGAAGCGGTACTGGCACTTTTAGCCGAGCTTGCCCGCGATGAAAGCGCTCACAAAGTCAATTTAGCCGATACCGTCCTCAGCTGGGAGGAGGCGATCAACCAGGAAGCGCGTTTTATTGCGCAGACTGGTGGCGGTGCGGATGACTTCAAAGCGTATCTTGATGAGGCCGTGATAAGCATGGCGGACGAGCTGCAGCTCGCCGGTGAGGATCGCGATCTGCTCCTGGAGAGCGCGTACGAGAATCTGGAACGTGGGCCACCGTTCGAATTCTCACGGGCGCACACCATACGGCTCCAGGAGCACTATGCACGGCGAATCGCTGAACAGCGGTACTTCAGGTTGCGGGATTATGCCACACGGCTGATCCCGTACGAGGAAGCGGTGAATACGGCGCTCAAGCGACTCTTCTATCTCGATTTCCTCTTCGCCGTTGCGCGCTTCAGCCATGAGTTCGGGCTCACCATACCCGAGATCAGTTCTGATGGTCTGGGTGTGATCAAGGGCCGGAACCTCTTCCTGGTGGACGAGGAGCTCAAAGGCGGCGAGACGGTCGTGCCGATCTCGTACTCGGTCGGGAGCACGGATCTGGGCATTTTCGGCGCGACACCCCTGCCGGTAGCTATCCTTACCGGCGCGAACAGTGGCGGCAAGACCTGCCTGCTGATTACGCTCGCAACCTCGATGATACTCACTGAACTCGGGCTGCCCGTGCCTGCGGAACGCGCGGAGATACCGCTGCTGCCCCTGTACCTCTACCGGCGGAAGATGATCAAGAAGACCGGCTCGTTTGAATACTCGATGCGTGCCCTGAGCCGGATCTTCATGCGAGAAGGCCCGAAGGTCGTGCTCATCGATGAGTTAGAGGCGCTCACCGAGCCGGGCGCGATGGGCAGGATCATGGCCGCCCTGCTTAATCATCTGCCCGCCAGCACACGCGCGGTGATGATCACGCATCTGATCCATGAGCTGCGGCCGCACATCGACCTGAAGAAAATACGGGTCGATGGCATCGAGTCGGAAGGTCTGGATGCTACCGGTAACTTTATCGTGGACCGCCAGCCGCTCTTTAACCATATCGGCTCGAGCACACCGGAGCTGGTGATCACGAAGCTCATGAGCCGTGTACGTAAGGCGAAGCTGAGAGCGGTCTATCGGGAGATCTTGCAGGCACTGGAGAAGGAGCGGGATGCATGGCCCTGACGGCTTCGCCTCGCGGCACGCACGTACGTACGCACGTCCTCACGAGCATTCAGTCGCGCCTTTTCTCGTCCCCCTCCTTGCCCCTGATATCCGCTAAGGTATACGAGCCCTGCTTGTCGATCTTTGGCTCTTTGGTAACCAGGTAGTAAGGCAGGGCGGCGATGACCAGGATGCCCGCGATGACCGCGATGAGGATAATGCCCACGAGCACGCCGAACCCGATGAGCAGCGCGATAGCTGCCAGGATCTTGAAGTAGTGGAGGAGTACAAGGAGTATCGCTATAACCGCCACAAACATGAGTCCGGCGAGGATACCACGCTTCATCGACCGATGGTTTCTTTGACCATGGTGCCGAGCACGCCAGACGAGCCCGAGGTCTCTCCGGAACGTCCCTGGTGTGGCAAGAAGGGAGACAGTGCCGAGGCCAGATTGGGCAGGGTCATTGACTGGAGGATTACCCGCCCCGGCCCCCGGACGGTGGTCAGGAAGATACCCTCACCGCCGAAGAACATCGTCTTTATACCCTTCACACGCTCGATATCGTACGAGACCGTTGCATCCCAGCCAACGACGCAACCGGTATCCACCTTCAAGCTCTTGCCGGACTCCAGATCGAATTCGATGAAGTCGCCACAGGCGTGGATAAATACCGTGCCCTCACCGCCGAGTCGCTGCAAAATGAAGCCCTCACCGCCGAAGAAGGCCGCGCCCAATCGCTGCTGGAAGGCCACGCTCAGCTCAACGGTGTCTTCAGCGCAGAGAAAGGCATCCTTCTGGGCAATGAACTCCCGGCCCGCTGAGACTTCGATCGGCTTGATCGTGCCCGGCGCGTTGCCGCCAAATGCCACAAGTCCCTCGCCGCCTGCAGGACTGAACTCTGTCAGGAACATCGTCTCACCCGCGAATTTACGTCCGATCGCCTTCAAGAAACCGCCGCGCATCTTCGCTTCCATAATCATATTCGCGCTCATGTAGACCATGGAGCCCGCTTCGCCATACACCTTCTCGCCTGCACTCAACTCGAGCGTAACCACCTGGAGATTATTCCCCGTGATTTTATACTTCATAGGCCTATCAACTGAGAGATGCTCAGCGCATTAAAAAAGGCTATCGATGGACGGTAAATCAGGTAACGTGCACTGCAGATGCGCGAGGTATCCCTGCGGTTTGTGTATAGCGGAGTTCACGAGCTTGGATTGGTGAATGGCTTTATTGCGGAGATCTGTGTGATTCTCGGACAGAGGAGCGAGGGACTCAGCAAGTTCGTTACAGGCTATCTCGAGTACCTGGTGCATATCACCGGCTACTACTACGTGATGACCGATAAGCGGCCGGGTATCCTGCAGAAGCCCGTAACGATCTACGAGCAGGAGTGAGCAGTGCTTGCAGGCACGATCACACGTATCGTCCCAAATAGCAGCTCCGCCTGCGAGCGAACAGGACAAGTTTATATGCGATAGTTTCTACTAACAAGTAGAGACATGAGAACTGCGTGGCTTCAGGTACGGATGGGTTTGACCGTCCTGCTCCTCTTTGCGGTACTATACGCGTTATTAGCGGTTGTCGCTACGGTCGCGGGCGTGGGCACGCCGCTCGTGTATGCGGTGCTCGCCCTGGTGCTGGTCTCCGTCCAGTTCCTCATCGGCCCGAAGGTCGTGGAGCTGACGATGCGCATTCGGTACGTCTCGGAAGCAGAGCAGCCGGAGCTGCATCGGATCGTGAGCGACCTCGCGATGAAGGCGGGCATACCCAAACCGCGTGTCGGAATCTCCGAAATCCAGATCCCCAACGCATTTGCCTTCGGCACCTCGAAGCGGAATGCGCGCGTCTGTGTTACCCGGCGATTGCTGGAGATGCTGAACCGGAATGAGCTTGAGGCCGTGCTGGGCCATGAGCTCGCGCACATCAAGCACCGCGATATGGTCGTGATCACGGCGTTGAGCGTCATCCCGATGATCTGCTACTTCATCTACTTCAGCTTCTTCTGGTCCGGCATCTTCGGCGGCGGTCGGAGCAGGGAGGGCGCACTGCCAACGATGGCGATCGCGCTCCTCGCGTTCGTCGTCTATTTCATCAGTAACCTCATCGTGCTCTATGCCTCCCGCGTTCGGGAATACTATGCGGACGCCGGCAGCGTAGAGCTGACGCAGAATCCGCACGAACTTGCCTCCGCGCTCTACAAGATGGTGTATGGCAGTGCACGACCCGGAACGGAGAAGGTAACCAAGGAGCTGGGCAGCATGCGCGCGTTCTTCGCGACCGATCCCATGACGGCGCGCGGTGACGTGCGTGATCTGAGTGCAGCTGACCTCAATCGAGACGGAACGATCGATGCGTACGAGTTGAAGTTGTTTGCCGAGCGCGCACAGGTGGGTCGGGCAGAGCGGTTAATGGAGCTCTTCTCCACGCATCCGAACCCCGTCGTCCGGGTAAAGCGCCTGGGCACGTATCTCTGATCACGCGCATTCTGGTCGCTACCTGAAGTTGAACGATCACGCCAGAGGCCGCGCTCTGTGCGCTGTTGCCACGGCATCAGTGCACTTTCGCAGCACACCTAACTGCGGAGAGCAGTGAAAGAAAGATTGATATGCCGCGCGCGCGTATGGTGTAGCACGGAGGGAAAGAACAATGGGTATGTTAGACCGCATGAGCACCATCATAAAATCGAAGATAAATAAGCTCCTGGGTAAATTTGAAGACCCGCGCGAGACGCTCGATTATTCCTATGAGATGCAGCTGGAAGCGTTACAGAAGGTCAAGCGGGGCGTTGCTGAAGTGACCACCTCAAAGAAGCGGTTGGAACTGCAAAAAGCCAAATTGGAGCAGAATATCACGAAGCTTTCTGAACAGGCACGGGAGGCACTGAAGGTTGGTCGTGAGGATCTAGCCCGGCTCGCACTGGAGCGTAAGAAGCAGCTGGAGCTGGAACTGGAGAGTCTGAACCAGCAGATCGCGGGGCTGCAGAAGGAGCAGGATAAACTGATGGCCACCGAGCAGCGCTTAGCTACGAAGATAGAAGCGTTCAGAACGAAAAAGGAGACGATCAAAGCTCAGTATTCCGCAGCAGAAGCGCAGGTCAGGGTCACCGAGACGATAAGTGGCATCTCTGAGGAGATGAGCGATGTGGGACTGGCGATCCAGCGCGCTGAGGAGAAGACGGAGACTATGAAGGCACGAGCTGCTGCGCTTGATGAGCTGCAGGAGTTTGGAACCCTGGAGGATCTGGCAGGTGGCAAAGATCAGATAGAGCGTGAATTGGAGAAGGTGCGCGTGGGCAGCGAGGTCGATCAAGAACTGGAGAAACTCAAACAGGAGGTCAACCGAGAATGATCGTGCGGATTATGGGCGAGGGCCAATTCCGTGTCAGTAGTGCACTCTTAGACAGCCTTAATGAACTCGATAATAAAATCGTGGTAGAGGTGGGCAAAGGTAATGAGGAACGAATGCGCGAAATGCTGCGCGAGATGATCGCACTGGTAAAGCGAGAAGCCAGCCCACTCGATCCTGAGGAGATACTGACATCGGATGTTATTATCCCACCTGAAGATCTCAATCTAGAAGAAGCAAAGAAGACCTTCACGGGAGCCGGTATCATACCTGACTAAAGAGGAAGATCCCACAGGGGATACCAGGTCTCTCTATTTTTTTCCCACGGTAGTTCCGCTTCCAGCTGAGCGCCCAGTTTCAGTTCGTACTGCATGTCCCGCTCACGGCCGTTTAAGGGGACAAAGGGATAAAAACTACCCCGTTTATACGTATAAATAAGATAAATAGCCTTCGATTCTTTCCTGAATTTGAAGACTGAACTCAACAATTGGTCATCAAAACCTCGTTCGATCACGGTCTCGGAGACAAGATGAAGTGTCGTCACGAGATCCTCAAAGTCGGTAGCGCGGAGCACAATCCATAAAAAGCCCAACTCGTCTTTCACCAGCTCATATGCAATCGCTGTTTCACGCCGTGCGAGCTCCAGGAGCTCTTCTAAATCCGCGCTCATGCGTTCAAATGCGGTAGATGGGATGATTTTGAAACAGATACCGGCCACACGCGCGTGATGCAGGTCCAATTTCGTTTCCAGCGTGACATAGGCCGTGGAGATGCTGAAGAGGGCATCCACCTTGGTGGGGGCAGGCTTTACACGGCCCAGCAGCACGTCAAGAACTTTCTTCATCGAACTCCTTCCAGCGTCCGTTCCATCGCTTCGAGTCTCGCAATTCGTTTCTCAATGGGTGGATGGGTTGAGAAGAGCGCCATGATCGAGCCCGCGGAAAGCGCAGGTATGATGAAGAACGCATTGAGACCTTCCACTTCTCTCAGGTCTTTTGTGGGCACGCGCTGCATCGCACCACTTATCTTGAGGAGCGCGGAAATTAACGCGGGTGGATTGCCCGTCATGATAGCTGCGCCTCTATCCGCTGCAAATTCACGGTATCTCGACAGCGCACGGATCAAGAGGTAACTGATGAGCCAGACGAGCAGCGAGGCCAGGAAGATGATAACTCCTGCGGCCGCACTCTTATCCCTGCTGCCACCACGGAAGAGCGAGGAGTACACGAAGAATCGCATGATGAACCACGCAACGGTGGAGAGAAAACTGGCGAGCGTGATTACCAGCACATCGCGGTTCTTAACATGTGTGAGTTCATGCCCCAGTACCGCTTCCAGCTCCGGGGTATTCAGTTTATTCAAGAGACCCGTGGTGACGGCGACCACCGCAGATTTTTGGTTTCTGCCGGTCGCAAAGGCGTTGGGCACCTGCGAGTTGATCACCGCCACGCGCGGCTTGGGAAGGTCTGCCACGGTACAGAGCCGCTCGACCAGCGTATGGAGCTGCGGGGCCTCCTGGGGTGAGACTATCTTCGCACCGGTGCTCATGAGCACGAGCTTATCCGAGAAATAAAATTGAACGAAAACAAAGAGCGCTGCAAAGATCAGGAGAAAGATGAAATCCAGAAAGAAGGATAACAAGGTCAGGAAGGCGAGATAGACAATGATCAAACCTACTCCGGTGAGCACCATACGTAAGCTCAGTCCTGTATCCTTGCCGTACCACCTCTTCTGCTTCATTTCATCGCCCCTCCATCTCGTTTAGTTGTATGCTGTATACTAGAGTTCAGCGCCAGTACATTTGAACTTTGCGTATTTCAGGTAGCGCGTTGCTAAAGTGCACTTCGGGTTCTCAAACGCGCCTTTGCCTGCAGGATCAATGCTATAATGTCGTACTCACGCCAGCGTGAGGTATCGATGACGAGATCATAGATGGTGAGATCGTTCAGATCGATCCCGTAATACGCTTCATAGCGTTTGTGCTCGGATTGCTCGCGCGCTTTCAGTGCTGCGAGCGCAGCTTCGTACGGGATCCTCTCGCGTTTGGCCACACGCTGCGCACGCACCTCGACCGGTGCTTTCAACCAGATCTTCAACTCGGCGGACGGTACAAAGTACCCGGACAATCGCCCTTCCGCAATGACCTGCTTGCGTTTACACGCCTCCTTGCCCTGCTGCTCGTCGATCCACCGATCAAAATCAGTAGTGCTCTCTGCCAGCTCATTGAACTGTCCCAGTTGCAGGTCTTTTTCCCGTGCAAGCTCGCGGAACAACTCGCCTGCGGAGATGACCTCGATCGAAAGCGCTTTGGAGAGCAACCGTGCAATTGTGGTGGTACCGCTCCCCGGAAGGCCGCCGATCGTGATCCGCATCGCCGTAATTAGCCCTTAATTACCGCGATGGCGCGGAAGGCCGCGACCTTCTTCGCGATACCCGCCACTTCGCAACTCCGCACTACCACTTCAGGATCTTTATAGGCTGCGGAAACTTCTTCCGCCAGCTCGCCGTACCGGTCGAAGGGGACACCGCGCTTGCTCCGCACGTCGCGTTTCGTCCGTTCACGCGCCTTAACGAGTATCTGCCGCTTCTCTAACGCTGCTTTTACGTCACTGCCGCGATACTGCCGCATCGCCGCGGTTCTGCTCAGCTCGCGGCCGGAACCGTGTGCGCAGCTCCCAAAGGTCTCTTCCTTTGCCGTCTCAGTACCCACGGCCAGGAAGCTCCGGGTGCCCATTGAGCCGGGGATCAACACGGGCTGCCCAACGTTCCGATACAGGGTTGGTAAGCGCGCATCACCTGCGGGGAACGCACGGGTCGCGCCTTTACGGTGCACGCATAGCTTCCGCCGCTTACCCTCAACCACATGCTCCTCCTCTTTCGCGATATTATGCGCGATGTCGTAGACCAAGCTGATTTCCATCTCCTCCGCGCTCCTCCGCAGCGCCTCCTCGAAGACTTTCCGTACCCAGTGCATGGCGAGTTGCCGGTTCGCGAAGGCGTAATTCGCGCAGGAGCACATCGCTTCGAAATACGCCATGCCCATATCGGTCTGTAAATACGCGCAGGCCAGCTCGCGTTCCAGCTCCAGGATCCGGGCCAACTCGGGATCTTTGCTCATCTCGCGCTCGAATTTTCGGAGATAATAGGAGCAGACGCCGTGCGAGAAGCCACGGCCGCCGGTATGAATGAGCACGGTTACCTGACCCTGCTCGTCGATCCCAAAGGCTTTGGCCAGCTCGGGATCGAAGATCTCATCCACGACCTGCAGCTCTAAGAAATGATTACCGGAGCCGAGCGTGCCGAGCTGCGGTGCGCCACGCTGCTTCGATTTCTCATCGATCCGCGCGGGATTCGCGGCCTTCAAGCGTCCGCCTTCCTCCGTGCGCTCCAGGTCCGCCTCCCAGCCGTAGCCGTGCTCAATGCACCACTCAGTGCCGCCTCGCAGCACCTCGTCCAGCTGCTGGAATGACAAGCGTACCTTCCCCGAGAGCCCGAGCCCGGACGGTATGTACTCGAAGAGCCCATCAACGATCCGACCAAGCTGGGGTCTGACCTCCTCCTCACGGAGATTCGTTCGCACCAGCCGGACGCCGCAATTGATGTCGTAACCGACCCCGCCCGGCGATATAACGCCCTCCTCGAAGTCCGTTGCTGCGACGCCACCGATCGGAAAGCCATAGCCCTGATGGCCATCGGGCATAACGAGCGAGTATTTCTGGATGCCGGGTAGTGCTGCGACCGTGATGGTCTGCTGTAACGTGAGGTCCCGGCGCATCTTGTCCAGGAGCTCTTGAGCCGCGTAAATGCGCGCAGGCGTGCGCATATAAGCCTTAAACGACTGCGGGACTTCCCACACGTTCGCACGGATCTTCTTCAGTGGAATTTCCATCGAATTCAACTCCCTCTCTTGCAGCTTCTCAGCGTTACGAACTCACGGCACGGGATTCGTTCAGGAAGGAACGGTAAAGTAACCGCCACAGCTCACCCATCGTTCTATGCTGTTGTAGACGGTCCGGATACAGCCCCTAACGCCTCCTGCAACTGCTGCTGCAACTGCTGAAAGCGTTTCTGACCGCGTTCCTCCTGCCGTTCGAGCGTCTTCTGGCGCAGGCTGTAGGTCTCTTTCTTCTCCGCGAGCTCCTCCTTTACCTCCGCTCTGTCTGCTTTGATCATCAATTCGCCCACGTTCTTATAGATCAACGCGTCGTCTGAAACATTATCCAACTCATCGAGAGCGTTTTCAGCGTCGCGTAACATCGCTTCCACCTGCATCTTCTGCCGCCCCAGCGCTTCCAGTTGCACCCGGAGTTGCTGGAGCTGCGCAAGCAGGTTTTGCACTTGCGGCGGTATTTCAGTATTTCCACTCATCTTGACATCCTCTTTGGTTTACCTTTCATCCAATCTATCTAATTAATCTACTGTCCCGTGTCTCCAGTTGAGTACTTATTCTTTGACCCGCGCCCATATAAATAAACCATGAGTGGGGAAGGCGAGACCGTAGGGGTTGTAGTAATCGCGTACGGCTCACGCGCAGCCGCGATGATCGATGCGCTCTGCCGGAGTGAGGAGTACGACGTGCGGTTGTTTGTCGCGGACAAGCAGCGAAATCCGTTTAACCTTGAGCGTGCGGCGAAGCACGTGGTCATCCCGGATCTGGCGGTGGATAAGATCGTCGAGTTCGTAGCCGCGAATAAGGATGCGATTGATTTCGGGCTCTGTGGCCCTGAGAAGCCGATCATCGCGGGCGTTCGGGATCGCGTGGAGCGTGAGACCGGTGTGCCCATGATCTGTCCCACGCAGCAATTCGCGATCGAGGAGAGCAAAGTGGGACAGCGATACCTGATCGAGAAATGCTGCCCTGAGGCGAATCCTCGCTTCAAGATCTTCGACCGTACGGTGTACAAAACGGTATCTGCTGTAAAGGACGCGTTATGGCAGTTTCTGGACGAGATCGGGGACGAAGTGGCGGTTAAACCGGACAAGCCGACGGCGGGTAAGGGTGTTGGCATCTGGGGCGACCACTTCAGGACGCGTGAGCAGCTTTTTGACCATTTCAGGTCCATCTACGAGAGTGGCAGCGCGGTGCTCATCGAGGAGAAGCTGAATGGCGAGGAGTCTAGTTTTCAGGCGTTCTGTGACGGTAAACGCATCGCTGCTCTGCCGGATACCCGCGATTACAAACGCGCCTTTGATAACGACCTTGGCCCGAATACGGGCGGCATGGGCTCCTATAAATCAACGGATGACTGGCTGCCGTTCCTGACACCGCAGGACAGAATGACGGAGGAGCGTATGGCGCACCAGCTCTTCGATGAGCTCAGTGGCGGCAGTGCCAATGACGGGCTGCGGGGGATCCCATTTTACGTCGCCTTTATGCACACGGCCGACGGCGCGAAGATCCTCGAGATCAATAGCCGGCCCGGCGACCCCGAGATCATGAATATCATGCCGGTACTGAAGAACGATTTCGTGGATCTCTGTTACCGTATGATCGAAGGCACGCTCAAGAACGTCGAGTGCGAGAGAAAAGCGACGGTGGTGACCTACGCGGTACCGATGGAGTACGGCGAGTATCGGCGCGCGTATAGCGGCTCGAAGCGAGTGGATCTGAGCGCTGTGTACGCGTTGCGGGGGCGATACGGCGCTAACCTGCGGGTTTATCCTGGCTCGATGGAGCTGCGGGAGAACGGCGAGACCTTCGCGCTCGGCTCTCGCGCGGTGGGGATGGTAGGGATCGGTGAGACGATCGAGGAGGCGCGCGAGATCTCGCTCGAGAGTATACGGACCGTAGACGGCGCGTTATGGAATCGCTGGGACATTGGAGCGCCGCATTACATCGAGCGGAGCAAGCAGAGGATGCAGCAGCTGCGAGGGTAAGCAGCGGGGCGGCGCGCTTTTCTGTATCGCCCGTCGCTGAGACGCACAGATATTCATGGATCTGTATTTTTACCTCGTTATCGGCATACTCATCTTCTTCGGATTTACCGTACGCGTGATCACGGGATTCGGCTCCACCATGCTCATTGCACCACTGCTCACGTTCCTGCTGGAGCCGAAGCAGGTGGTGGTATTTGTCATTCTGCTCGAGAGCGCAGTTGGCGTGCTCTTCGCCCTGAAGGAACAGCTCAGCTTTACCCTGAAGCCGCTCTTTATCGGCGGCATCCTGGGCATACTAACCGGTATCGTCCTCTTCGAGATTGTAACGCAACGGTTCGTGGGACTCATTATCGGAGTAAGCGTGCTCATATTCTCGATCCTCTTTCTCATGAACGTGACGTTCAGAACCGAGCGTGAGCGACCGCTTTTCGCAGCGCTTGGGTTCTTGAGCGGCTCGATGGGCGTGCTCACCGGGATCAACGGCCCCCAAATCGTGCTGGGATTGGTGAATCAGGGGTACGACGGGATCTTCGTCCGGCGGTGCATGATCTCCTATTTACTCGTTGTTGATCTCGTTACCCTGGCATCGTTCGCTGTTGCGGGCTATGTGGTCGCGCATTTGTTGCTGCTGCTCGTTTTCGCGCTGCCGTTCCTCGTGCTCGCGTACCTTGCCGGGACGTACATCTTACGGTTCGTTGATCAGGAACACTTGAAACGAGCTATTCTCATGATCACGCTGCTCGCAGGGCTGCTTGCGATCTGGAAGTTCGTGCCGTGATCTGCATGCTCTGCACGATCGCTCCCGGGACTTGCCCCCGATAAGCAAGCAGCAGCTAACAGATCTCCACGAGCAGCAGCTCGAAGGTAAGATCCTGTCCCGCCAGCGGATGATTCGCATCCAGCGTGACGCCAGACTCAGAGATCTCCGTGACCATAACCGGAAAGATTCGGCCATCCTCTTGCCGAACTTGCACCTGCTGGCCACGCTTTATCTCCATATCCTCAGGGATTTGGTCGCGTCCCAGCTCCATAACGAGGTCCTCACGATAGGGGCCATACGCCTGACCCTTTGGGATCGTGACGGTCTTCGACTCGTCGGGAACCATCCCGATGACCGCCTGCTCAAAGCCGGGTATCAACCGTCCCACGCCAATGGTGAATTCCAGCGGCTCGCGGTCGAACGAGTTATCAAATATCGTGCCGTCCTCCAATTTACCTCTGTAGTGCACCTTAACGGTGTCACCAGCCTTTGCCTCTACCATTTTTTACTCCGTTACCCTGGTCGCGTACCACTGCAGGTCACGCCAGGGTATAGTTGATAGGACGGGCTGGATCTATAAGTAACCAGAGATGCTCACGTTCTTAATCGTCTGATAAGCTTCTTCAGGTTCGCTATATCCTGCTTCGTAACGTCAAATTCGGCCCGATGAGGGCAGAGGTGATCTCTGACCGCTTGACCGTGCGCTTCATCCCAGATTAACGGGTATATCTGGCAGCCCGCTGGTCTATCGGGATATATCGTACAGCCGCGTTCTGAGAGGAAGATGCATCGTCCTGCTATGTTCCTGAGCTGATATGCACCGTCTGCCAGCGTCATAGCAAAATCGCTGAGCTCATAGCCGAGCTTCACGATCCTGGCGATGTCTGATGCTGAAAGCGGCATGCTCGTCTCGAGGCAGCACTGCATGCAGCGATGGCTCGTGCAGGGAATCCCGCTGCTCAGGGGGTGCGTGGCGCACTCATGGCGGCTTTTCATCGCGTCGTCCTCGCTCTTGCGGGTAACGTGCTTTCGCCGATACCGGGTCTCAAGAGGTTTCGTTACCCCAAATAGCCCTTTCCCACTACATATACCTCTGCACTCCGTTTGCGGGAAGCTTCGGGCGTGTACGCTCTCGTTTGCCTGAACCAGGCCTTTACGCTCGTGTAGAGTTGGGGGTAATACACACTTTGGAAGATCTTCGTGACGAAATTCCCGCCGGGCTTCAATACCGCAGCAGCAACGGTAAGCGCCGCCGCACTCAGCTCAAACGAGCGATACTGATCCAGATCTTTATTCCCGGTTAGCTGCGGCGCGGCGTCCGAAATGACGACGTCTGCTGCATCCCTGCCCAGCTCTCGAAGCGCGGCTTTAATTGCCGTACCTGTGTCTTCTCGCGTTATGTCGCCTCGGAGCACAACGATGCCTTCTATCGGCGCAACGGACTGCAGATCCACACTGATCACCACACCGGTCTCGCCCACCAATGCGCGTGCCACCTGCGACCACCCACCTGGTGCAGCACCCAGATCAATGACCGCATCGCCTTCCTTGATGACCCGAAATTTCCGGCTGAGCTGGAGCAGTTTGAAGGCGGATCGTGAGCGATAGCCCTCAGCCTTCGCGGCTTTATAAAACCGGTCATGCTCCAGGTCTGCTCGCTTGACCATTGTGCTTGTTCACGGGTAGAGAGATGCCGTGAGCGCAAATATAGCGCTTTCGCTCCCGGCAGGCAGGTAACGAAAAGAGTAAAGAAGCTCAGGGGTTCAGCTCACGAGCCCCTGAGTGACGTTTCCGGTATCTACCTCGTTGCGTACTCAGACGTTTGCTCACTCAGTACATGGGCATGCCACCGGGCATGCCGCCGGGTGGCATACCGCCGCCTGCGCCTGGTGGTGGCATGGGCGCCTCGCGCCTCGAGGCAATCACGTCATCGATCTTGAGAATCATGATCGCCGCGTCGGCCGCCGATTCGACCGACTGCCGCTTGGTACGCAAGGGCTCGATCACGTTGTTCTTCCACATGTTGATAATCTTGCCCGTGTAGACGTCCAGACCCGCATAGATCTCGCCTCGCTCGTGCGCGGCCTTCAACGCCACCAACTTGTCGATCGGATCGAGTCCTGAATTCTCCGCCAGGGTGCGTGGTATGATCTCCATCGCTTCTGCGAACTTCTCCACCGCTAACTGCTCCCGGCCCTTCAGTGACGCGCTGTACTCCCGGATCTTCAGTGCCAGCTCGGTCTCGACCGCGCCACCACCGGCAACCGCCTGGCCGTCCTCGATAATGCTCCCGACGACCCGAAGCGTATCGTGCAACGAGCGCTCCACTTCATCGACCACATGCTCGGTGCCGCCGCGGATCACGATGGAGACCGCATGCGGATTCTTGTACTGCTCGATGAAGAGCATCCTGTCGCCCGAGATCTTCCGCTCCTCGACCATGCCCGCGTGGCCCAGATCGTTCTTCGTCAGATCCTCGACCGTGCTCACGATCGTGCCTCCGGTCGCCTTCTCCAGCTTCTCCATATCGCTCTTCTTCGCGCGCCGCACGGCGATAATGCCCTCCTTCGCCAGATAGTGCTGCACAAGGTCATCTATACCCTTCTGACAGACCACCACGTTCGCACCACTCGCCTTAATGAGATCCGCGAGCCGCCTCATCATCCGCTCCTCTTCTGCGAGGAAGCTCTTCAACTGATCTGCGCTTCGAATCCGCACCTCTGCGCTCGTCTCGGTCTTCTTCACCTCGAGCGAGGCGCTGATCAGCGCGATCTTCGCGTTCTTCAGCTTCCGCGGCATGCCCGGATGCACGATCTCCTTGTCCAGTGCAATGCCCTGCACCAGCTCGGTCTCGCTCATCCTGCCGCCGACCTTCTTCTCCACGTTGATATTGTCCACATCAACCACGTACTTGCCCGCGGAGGTCTTCTCTGCTATCGCTTTTATCGCCTTGATCGCGATATCGGCCAGGAACTCCCGCGATGCTTCTGCTGATTTGCCCGTAATGGCGGTCTGGGCCAGTTTCCGCAGCTCCTTATCGTCTTCTATGTCTATATCTCGTGCGATCTCTTTGAGCACCTTTCGCGCCTGCTCCACGGCGAGTCGGTAGCCCAGCGCGATCACTGCGGGATGCAAGTCCTGATCCAGGAGATCTTCAGCCTTCTTCAGTAACTCGCCGCCAAGCACCACTGAGGTCGTCGTCCCATCACCCGCGACGTCATCGACCGTCTTCGCGACCTCCACCATCATCTTCGCCGCCGGGCTCTCGATATCCATCTCTTTTAGGATCGTCACACCGTCGTTTGTGATAACCACGTCACCAAGGGAGTCGACCAGCATTTTATCCATCCCCTTGGGCCCCAACGTGGTACGAACCGCAGCAGCAACAGCCTTCGCCGCATTGATGTTCGTGCTCTGCGCATCTCTGCCTCGTGCCCGCTCACTCCCTTCCTTCAAAACTATCACCGGGATTCCACCTAATTGTCCTGCCATTTTTATATGCCTACCTCTCCATTCATTCGTTGGAAAAGAATCGTTTACCAACTATTACGTAAAACAGTAAATGCCCAATTATTATAAATATTTACGATGCTGAACGCTAGTAGAACGGGCGCGAAAGCACGGCCGTGGGAATAGAGAAGGAGTGAGATAGACGATGCGCGTGGTCATGAAATTTGGCGGAAAAGCGGTTGCTGATGGTAAGAGAATACGTACAGTCGCGGAATTGATCAAGTACTTCAAGGAGACGAATGAAGGCACGCAGGTAGAAGGAGTGGAGATCGTTGCGGTGACCTCTGCACTCTCGGGCGTGACGGATATGCTCCTGGACCATGTCCAGCGGATAGCTGCGGAAGGGGATATGGATCGGGTCAAGGAGTTCGTGGACGCGCTACGACTGAAGCACGAGCTGGCCGCCGCTGACGCGATCGCGAGTGAATCAGAGCGGGAAACGGTAAAGATTGAGCTCCGAGAACGATTAGCGGAGCTGGAGAAGGCGCTCAGCGGGATATGCCTGCTGGGTGAATTGACGCCACGATCCCTGGATTTCATTGGCTCCTTTGGCGAACGGTTGGCCGCGCCGATATTAGCCGGCACGCTCCGCTCTCTGGGCTTACATGCCGTCCACCTGACCGGCGGCGAAGCGGGCGTCCTCACGAACGATGACTTTGGAAACGCGCAGTTACTCGAGAATGCCCGGGATGAGATACGGCAGCGGATAACCCCGCTTCTGAAAATTGCGGTACCGGTGGTGGCTGGTTTCATGGGCGAGAACCAGCGCGGGATCGTCACCACGCTCGGCCGTGGCGGCTCGGACTACACGGCAACGATAATTGGCGCGGCGATCGATGCGGACGAGATCTGGCTCTGGAAGGAGACGGAGGGTATCATGAGTGCGGATCCCAAGATCATTGCGCATGCGCGCAAATTGCCGTACATTTCGTATCACGAGGCGATGGAGTTATCGTATTTTGGCGCTTCGGTACTTCATCCGCGGGCGATCGAGCCGGTGATGGCGAAGAAGATACCCATCCGGGTGAAGAACCTCTTCAAGCCGGAAGACGCGGGCACCCTCATCAGCAACGCGGCTGAGCCGACGCAGAAGGTCGCGAAGGCCATCACGCTCATCGAGAATACCGCGATCATCAATGTAACGGGCACCGGCGTGCGGAGCATCTCGGACATGGTCGCGCGCGTATTCTCAGCGCTGGCCGCAAAGAACATCGATATCATCATGATCAGCCAGGGCTCCTCTGAGATGACCATCTCGCTCGTTATCAGCACCGCGCAGCTCGATCGCGCCATGGGCGCGATATGCGGCATCAATGCTGAAGGCACGGTCATTCGCAATTACACGGTGAACAGCAACGTCAGTACGATGGGCGTGGTCGGGGCGGGTATGGTCGGCATCCCGGGCGTTGCCGGTAAGGTCTTCGCTGCACTGGGGAGCGAAGGAATCAGCGTGATCATGATCTCCCAGGGCAGTTCTGAGTTCAATATCTCCTTCGTGGTGAAGAAGGACGAGGCACACCGGGCCGCACAGGCGATACACGACATCTTTGAGATGGGTGCGTAATACGTTACGTACGTTCGTTCGGTAAGCACGCGCTCGCGTTCCCTTGTGCTTCCACCGGAAGCAGTACGGAGCACCTTCAGGTCAAAATGAGTCCCCAGGCCATGGCAATGGCACTCAGTGAGCGCTGCACGGTAGTGTCGGGATGGTGGTGCGGTGACGGGCAAGAATGGAACAAAACTTTTAATACAGACCAGTCCCCTCTATTAAATCATGCCTAAACCAGAGCAGATCCCCATCCAGCGATCACTCAGTTACGGGGAATTATCGAGACGCATGAGGGAATTAGAACGTGAAACGAAGCTCCTGGAACGACTGCGCTTCATCAGGTATCGGTACGATGGGCTGAGCGTGGATCAGGCTGCACGGCGTGTGGGCGTGGCGAGATGTGTGGGCTATGACTGGCAGCGGCGCTGGAACGAGTCGGGATATGACGGGCTCTTCCCCCGCTATGCAGGTGGCAGACCATCGAAGCTGACGCCCGAGCAGCAAGAGCAGCTCAAATCGCTGGTCGCTCAGAAAGAGCTCTGGACGACCCGAGAGGTACGAGAGCTTATACTCCGGGAGTTTGGCGTGGACTACACGCTGAAGCAGATACGCCTCATGTTGCGGGCATTAGGGACACACTACGGCAGACCGCAGGCCTCTGCGAGTTCCCGAACGGGAGGGTACGGCCAATGGCAGCCAGTACCGTAATGGAAGAGGATTCAGGCTCGCCCGAGCCACATTTACCTATCGTTCGTGCACCCTGTGTGAACGATGGCGCGAAGATCCACGCACTGGTCAGTAATTCAGCACCGCTGGACGTGAATTCGCGCTACTGCTATCTCTTATTGTGCCGGTATTTTGACCGGACCTGCGTGGTCGCCGAGGAGCAGGGTGAGATCATTGGGTTCATATCCGGATTCCGTCCACCACACCGTGCTGACGTCTTTTTTGTCTGGCAGGTTGCGGTCGATAGTCAGAACCGGCGACGCGGGCTCGGTAAACGGATGTTACACGAGCTCTTGCACCGCCCCGAAAGCAGGGGCATTCGATTCCTGGAGACGACGGTCACTCGGTCAAATGAGGCTTCACGACTGCTCTTTCAGGCACTCGCACGGGCTCTCGATGCGCCGTGCGAGGAATCGGTCTGCTTCTCGGAGGCGGACTTCGGACCGGAAGCGCATGAACCGGAATATCTGGTGCGCATCGGTCCCTTTAGCATCGAAAAAAAGGAGGTAAAATAGAGAATATGCACAATGATAGCAGCACGATTGAACGTCTTGAATCTAAGGTTCGCAGCTACTGCCGTGACTTCCCCGTGGTCTTCAACCGAGCGCGCGGATCGATCCTGGAGGACGAGGACGGGAACGAGTACATCGACTTCCTCGCCGGCGCGGGATCGCTCAATTACGGGCATAACAACCAGGTTCTGAAGAATGAGCTCCTGCGCTATATGGTTGCGGACGGTATTGTACACGGTCTCGATCTGTACACGAAGGCGAAACGGCGCTTCATAGAGACATTTGAGGCGCTGATCATGCGCCCGCGGCAGATGCGTTACAAACTGCAGTTTACCGGACCGACGGGCACCAACGCTGTAGAAGCAGCCCTGAAGATCGCGCGTAAGGTGACCGGGCGGCAAACCATCGTTTCGTTCACCAATGGTTTCCATGGCGTGACCCTGGGCTCTGTCGCCGCGACGGGCAACAGCCATTTCCGCGATGGCTGCGGGATACAGCCACAGGGCACCGCGTTCATGCCCTATGACGGGTATATGGGTGAGGGCGTGGACACGACCGAATATATCGAGAAGATGCTGACTGATATGAGCAGCGGGTTGGATCTTCCCGCCGCGATGATCGTCGAGACGGTGCAGGGTGAAGGCGGGATCAACGTGGCCCGTTTTGAGTGGTTACGGGCCCTGGAGCGGGTCTGCCGCGATCATGATATCCTGCTGATCGTCGATGACATCCAAGTCGGTTGCGGACGCACGGGCACCTTCTTCAGCTTTGAAGAGGCGGGCATTTCACCGGATATCATTACGCTCTCAAAGTCCCTGAGCGGCTATGGTCTGCCCTTCTCCCTGGTGCTCTTGAAGCCTGAACTGGATCAGTGGAAGCCGGGTGAGCACAACGGCACCTTCCGCGGCAACAATCTCGCCTTTGTCACCGCCACGGCCGCACTGGAGCACTACTGGCGGGACGAGACCTTCGCTCAGGACGTGAAACGTAAAGGCAGGATCATCAGAGCGTGTCTGGATCGGCTGGTTCAGGAAGATCCGGACGGTATTCTGTCGGCGCGTGGTCGCGGCATGGTGCAGGCCCTGGATTGTGGAAGCGGCGAACTGGCCTCTGCGATCACCGCACGCGCATTTGAGAAGGGTTTGATCATCGAGACCTCGGGCTCAGAAGGGCACGTGATCAAATGTCTCATGCCGCTGACCATTGCCGATGAGCATTTGAAGCAGGGCTTGCAGATGCTCGATGCGAGCGTATGCGCGGTGATGGGACTCACCGCCCGCAGAGCCACGAGCGAGCAGGAGATCGCGATAGGAGCGCTAACATGATCCTGAGGACCTTGGAGGATGCGGCACGAAGCGAGCGGCGCGTGGCAACCGCGAATTGGGAGAGCGTCCGGTTGTTGTTGCGGGATGACCACATGGGCTTCTCCTTCCACATCACCACCATCTATGCCGGCACCGAGACGCCCATCTGGTATCAGAACCACCTGGAATCGGTGTATTGCATCGAGGGCGAAGGCGAGTTGGAAACGGTTGAGGACAGGAGGATCTATCCCATCAAGCCGGGCACGATGTACGTCCTTGACCAGCATGATAGGCACATCTTGCGAGCGAAGACGCCGCTGAAGCTGGCCTGCGTCTTCAACCCGCCGCTGCACGGCACAGAGGTCCACGACGAGAACGGCGTGTACCCGCTGCTAGCAGAGCAGATCGCTGACTGAACTCAACCCGGTTAGCATGGAAAGCGCGCGAAGCGGGGAAGGGTTATTTATCTTAGCACGCCCAACCTCTTACCAGAAAGGGAGAGTTATCAAGCGGTCATCATAGCATGAGTACCTTAAAAAAAGAACCAGCTGAGGAGAGCGGTATGGACGGCGACCTGCTGGCCGGCGTCGAGTTCAAGACGACGGAAGATATAGAAGTGCCGAAGTTGCTCATTGATCAGGTCATCGGTCAGGAGCACGGCGTGGAAGTGATCAAGAAGGCCGCGCAGCAGCGCCGGCACGTGATGCTCATCGGCACGCCGGGCACGGGCAAGTCGATGCTCGCGAGCAGCATGGCAGAGCTGCTGCCCAAGGAAGAGCTTCAGGATATCCTTACCTATCCTAATGCTGATGATAAGAACAATCCCAAGATCAGGGTCGTGCCTCGCGGTAAAGGGAAGGAGATCGTGGATGCGCAGCGACATGAAGTGCGGAAACGCATTCAGATACGCAATGCCTTCTTCATGTTCACCTTCTTCCTGATCATGGCGATGGGTTTGGTCTATTCGCTCCAGACGGGTAAATTCGAGTATATCTTCTGGTCGATCATCGCTGCCGCGGTCGTCATGCTGGTTTTCAGGTGGATGATGCCAAAGGAAGAGGCAATGATGCCCAAGTTGCTGGTCAGCAATGAGGGGCGGGAGAACGCGCCGTTTATCGATGCGACCGGCGCGCATTCGGGCGCACTGCTGGGCGATGTGCGGCATGACCCGTACCAGTCCGGCGGATTGGAGACGCCCGCGCACGATCGTGTCGAGGCTGGCTCGATCCACAAGGCGCATAAGGGCGTGCTCTTCATTGATGAGATCAACACGCTGCGAATCGAGGCGCAACAGAACCTGCTCACCGCGATGCAGGAGAAGGAATACCCGATTACCGGGCAATCAGAGCGGAGCGCTGGTGCGATGGTGAAGACCGATCCGGTGCCCTGTGACTTCGTGATGGTCGCTGCGGGCAATCTCGACGCCATGGCCGGCATGCACCCTGCGCTTCGGTCGCGAGTCAAAGGCTACGGCTATGAGATTTACATGAAGGATTCGATGGACGACACGCCGGCGAACCGGCATAAAATCATCAGGTTCGTAGCTCAGGAGGTGCGGAAGGATATGAAAATCCCGCACTTCGATCGGAGCGGTGTGGAGGAGATCGTGCACGAGGCGCGGCGACGCTCGGGCCGGAAAGGGCATCTCACCCTCATCTTACGCGACCTGGGCGGTTTAGTGCGCGTCGCCGGTGACATCGCGCGTGCTGAGGGTGCGACCTCCACAACCGGTGAGCACGTCATCCAGGCGAAGGCGATGGCGAGATCCGTGGAGCAGCAGGTGGCCGATGAGTACCTTGAGCACAAGAAGGACTACAAGCTGTTCAAAACCGAAGGGTTCGAGATCGGCCGGGTGAACGGGCTTGCGGTCGTCGGTGATTCCGGCGTGATGCTGCCGATAATCGCTGAAGTGACACATGCGCAATCGCGCGAGGAAGGCCGGGTGATCGCCACCGGGCGGCTGCAGGAGATCGCTCAGGAGGCCGTACAGAACGTTTCCGCCGTGATCAAGAAATTCACCGGGAAGGATATCTCCAGCAAGGATATCCATATCCAGTTCGTGGGCACGCACGAGGGTGTCGAGGGCGATTCCGCCAGTATATCCGTTGCTACTGCGGTTATCTCATCACTCGAGAATATTCCGGTGGATCAGAGCGTAGCGATGACCGGCTCGCTCTCGGTACGTGGCGATGTGCTGCCCGTAGGTGGGATCACGCCGAAGATCGAGGCAGCCGCGCAGGCCGGCGTGAAAGAGGTGCTCATCCCGCAGTCGAACCTCAATGACGTGCTCATCGAGGAGCGGTACAAGAATAAGATCAAGATCATCCCGGTGGTAACGATCGAGAACGTGCTCGAGCATGCGCTCGTGGGCAAGATGAAGAAGAAGTTCATCGAGAAGATCAAGAGCTTCAACGTGATAGAGAAGATCATTCCTGAGGGCGTAGTTGATAAGCAAATAGCCCAATAGTGCCAAGCCAAGGTTTATTTCCGGTGAAGTTCACGCTCACGTAATGGCAGTTAGTACGCAGCTGGTGTTATCATTGATCACGGTGTCCGTAGCGTTCCTGCTCGTCTTTTTCGTTTACCAGAAGCGAAAAATAAGCACCTCGGCTCTGGTTGGCACGCTGGGCATGGGCGTGCTCATTTTGCTGCTGCTCGGGCTTGATTACGGCTATATCGGTCTGCTCACGCTGCTCGCGTTCTTCATCCTCGGGAACCTCGTGACGTGCTACAAATACGATAAGAAATTCGCGCTCGGCATCGCCGAAGCACACCAGGGCATGCGGGACATTCATAACGTGGTGGGTAACGGTTTATCGCCACTGATCTTTGCGGTGCTCTTCGCGATCTCCAGCGCGCATCTGGAGATGCTCTTTCTGCTCGGCTTCTCGGGCGCCGTAGCGACCGCAACAGCAGACACCTTCTCCACCGAGGTCGGGCAAGGACACGGAACACCGAGATTGATAACGACTCTGAAGCACGTGCCCGCGGGCACGAATGGCGGCGTGAGTCTCACGGGCTTTGGGGCTGCCGCGCTCGGCTCGGCCCTGATCGCGCTTGTCTCACTCCTGTTTCTCGGCGCGCGAGCCGTCACGTATATCGGCACGATTTTTTTCATCGTGTGCTTCGTTGCGGGGATTTTAGGCGGCCTGATCGACAGTATACTCTCCGCTACGGTCGAGGATCGGGAGCCGATCCGCTTGAACAAGCACCACGTAAACATTTTGGCCACGCTCTCTGGCGGGCTGATCGCGATGCTGCTGGGTGCTTCATTCGGCCTGTAACGTAACGGTAAGCACTCTGTCCGGGAAATTCAGATCCCGGTCGCAGACGCGTGAGGCTGCTGAGCGCGATTCCGCCAGTATCACCGGCGCTTCGTTGCGGCTATCGTAGTCGCGGAATTCGAAGCGCTTGCGCAAGGAGATTCGGGAAGCTCTTCGAGCAAATACATACTTTAGATGGAGCCATTCATTCATATTATATAATACCGTGCGTGGCCGGGCAAACGAAAGGCTTAATATGTGCAATACTGCCCACGATACCTTCACAAGCATCACGGATCGCGACTGTGCGTCGCTGATCAGTAGTGAGGTAGGCGAGGCAGTGGCACGCTTATTTGTAGACCACGTAGTGTTGCTTCGTGGCCAGGGACGCGAGTTCCGTGCCGAGCACGAAGATGGCATGCTTATGCTCGTCCTTGCTGCGGTGTACCTGGAAGGGCGAGATATTGAGCTCACGGTACTTTGAAAAATCACAATCCAAGCCACGCTGCTCACAGGACTTCTTCACCTGAGCCAATAGCATATGGAGATGTAACAGCTCTTCTTTCTTCATACAGCGTTGTTTGCCATATTGTATTAGATAAATGTAGCAGTTCCTATGGTAAGAACTGAGAACCGAAACAATGACGGCGACCTCCTTGGCTTAGAGGTAGATTAGCTGATTCATTTCAGCGGGTCGAGGGTCCAGAACCCACAAGCTGCTCGTGAGATATTCTACAGCATCTTCTTCTTTACTGCAGCCCGGGCTGTTAATGCACCGGTCTTCGTTCTCGCGCTGGGTGAATCATCGTGACACCTTCACGGGCAGCATGGATCGCGACCGTGCGTTACTGATCGTGAAGAAAGGCGAGACAGTGGCACGGAACCGGGCAATTGTGCTTCGCCGTCATGGACACGAGTGCCGTGAGGAGCACGAAAACAGCCTGCTTGTGCTCGTCCTTGCTGCGGTGAACCTGGAAAGGCGAGATATTAAGCTCCCGATACGTGGAAAATTCGCAATCCAAGCCATGCTGTTCACAAAATTTCTTCACCTGAGCCATTAGCACATGAAGCTGTATCACTTCCTCTTTCTTCATATGAAGAACTTGTACGTCGTAGTATATAATTGTTCATAAAAGCACATGAAATGACTCTGCTGGTGCTTAAAGGTGGGAGATACTCACCTTCGAGCCACGATACGGCCCCAGCTCAAACGCGCCTGCAGTCAGGCCGAAATCGTTACTGTCTTTTTCGATGCTTGCTACGTCGCCGCCGGAGACAGAAACGGTCTCGGGCGACGCGCCAGCGGTGTGCCGCGCGGTAGCATACTAGCGCCGGGTTTTATTTCCTGCAAAGATCACACTCATGATGAGATGGCAGTCAGTACGCAGCTTGTGTTATCGGCGATTACGGTGTCCGTAGCGTTCTTGCTCGTTTTTTTCATTTACCGAAAGCGGAAAATAAGCACCTCGGCGCTGGCTGGCACGCTGGGCATGGGCGTGCTCATTCTGCTGCTGCTCGGGCTCGATTACGGCTACATCGGTCTGCTCACGCTGCTCGTGTTCTTCCTCTCCGGGAACCTCGTGACGCGCTACAAGTACAGCAAGAAATTCGAGCTCGGGGTTGCCGAAGCTCACCGGGGCATGCGGGACATACAGAACGTGCTGGGCAACGGCTTATCGCCGCTGATCTTTGCGGTGCTCTTCGCGATCTCCAGCGAGCAGCTGGAGACGCTCTTTCTGCTCGGCTTCTCCGGCTCAGTTGCGACGGCAACCGCAGACACCTTCTCCACCGAAATCGGGCAGGCAGACGGTACACCGAGATTGATAACGACGCTGAAGCACGTGCCGGTGGGCACGAATGGTGGCGTGAGTCTCCCGGGCTTTGGCGCTGCCGCGCTTGGTGCGGGTCTGATCGCGCTTGTCTCGCTCCTGTTCCTCGGCACGCGCGCCATAACGATCTTCGGCGCGATCTTCTTCATCATTTGCCTCGTTGCGGGATTTTCCGGCTGCCTGATCGACAGTTTTCTCGGCGCTACGGTCGAGAATCGGGATCTGCTCAGATTGAACAAGCATCACGTGAACATTCTGGCCACGCTCTCCGGCGGGCTGATCGCGATGCTGCTGGGCGCTTATATGAGTGTGCACCTGTAAGGGATAAGCATGTCAATCCTGATAGAGCGTGTCCTGGTGGACGG
Organism: Methanomicrobia archaeon; assembly: GCA_011049045.1. NCBI lineage: Archaea > Methanobacteriati > Methanobacteriota > Methanomicrobia > Methanomicrobia archaeon. The sequence goes on from DSCO01000029.1 coordinate 65,205, forward strand.
CAAGGAGCGTGATATTTACATTGACGGTAACGCGATAGCCGCGATCACCGAGGCGGGACGTGGACGAGCGACGGCGGGAGGGGGCGCGGACGTGCTGATTGATGGTCGCCATAAAGCCGCGATCCCGGGCCTCTTCAACGGGCATACGCACGCGGCAATGACCCTGCTCCGGGGCTATGCGGACGATATGCCCTTGCAGTCGTGGCTAACGACGGAGATCTGGCCGCTGGAGGCGAAGATGACGGAGGATGACGTGTACTGGGGCACGAAGCTCGCCTGTCTGGAGATGATCAAATCGGGCACCACCTTCTTCAACGATATGTATTGGTACTGGGCGGGCAGTGCCCGTGCGGTCGCGGAAAGCGGCATGCGGGGGATGCTTTCGGCCGTCTTTATCGACGGCTTTGACGAGGCGAAGGCACGGGAGCAGATCGAGCGCAACGAAGCGCTGTATCACGATTGGACGCGCCGCTCAGATCGCGTCATGTTCGCGCTGGGCCCGCACGCGCTCTACACGGTTTCGGAGGAGAGCCTCTGCTGGGTGCGCGATTTCTCCGAGCAGCATGATGTTCTTGTTCATATCCATCTATCAGAGACCGAGGCCGAGGTGGAAGAGTGTCAGGAGCGGTATGGCATGCGCCCCGTGGAATTCCTCAATAAGATCGGGTTCCTGAGCCCGCGAACTATAGCCTGCCATTGCGTCCATATCAGTAACAAGGAAATGGCGCTCATGAAGCAGCATGATGTGAAACTGGTGCACAACCCGGTCTCGAACATGAAGCTGGCATCAGGTACACTGCGCTTCGCCGCGCTGAAGGCGGCGGGCCTATACGGGAATATCGCACTGGGAACTGATGGCTGCGCCTCCAATAATAATCTGGATCTGTTCGAGGAGATGAAGGTCACCGCACTGGAGCAAAAGGCGTTCTCCGGCGATCCAACGCTCATGTCCGCAGAGGAAGCCTTCGGGCTCGTCACACGAAACGCCGCAAACGTGTTCAGAGTGAATGCGGGCGCGATCGCGGTGGGCAAGCTGGCAGATATAGCCCTGCTCGATTTACGAAAGGTCGCCCTTGTGCCGAACCACCATTTGATCTCGAACATCGTGTACGCTGCGCATGGCTGCTGTGTGGACACGCTGATCTGCGATGGCCGGGTGTTAATGGAAGGGCGGACCGTGGCGGGCGAAGCGGAGATCGTGGAGCGTGCACAGGCGGTTGCTCGTGATCTCGTCGATCGTGCCCGTGACTGATCTCATTTGGGGGTTCCGCAGGTTGTACGTACAGCAAAACGGCGATGAGACAATTCGTACTGTATGCCAGCAGGGCAGTAACGAGCCCTGAGTTCTCACTGGATGATCTCCCGGGCAGCGGCGGCCGCATGGACCTCGTGGCGCGCTGTGTCGGGAATGCGCTCTGGCTCAGCCACGCGTTGCGCCGTGATACCTGCATTCATGTGGTCGCCTGCGGTGAGCCACATCCCCCGGTCGTGCTCACCTTTGCTGGTGAGCGGCTGCGCGGGGTCTCGCCCGATGAGCGGAATATCGCGGCATGGATACGGAAGACGCTAGCGGGCACGCGACGAAATCCGGGGATACGGGTGCGTACTATCGGCTTTCAGGAATTGATCGAGGAGCTTGCAGGTGACGGAACGTTCTTTTACGTAGTGCATGAGAACGGAACCGAGCTGGGCACCCGAGCGCTACGCGAGCATGCTGCATTCGTCCTCGGCGATCACGTTGGCCTGCCCCCGATCGAGGAGGCGTTCGTGGAGCGCTTCGAGCACGAGAAGATCTCGCTCGGCCCGATCTCGTATCTTGCCTCGCACTGTGTCACCATACTGCACTACGAACTGGATAAGCGTGAACCTGGTTGGAGGAGAAATGAGCGCGGATAAGGGCGGAGGACAGCTGGGTGTGGAGATAGAGGTAAAGGCCTATGCTGCTGATCTCTGCGCGCTAGAAACGCGCCTGCAGCAGCTGGGCGCGGTCTTTACCGGTGCGGTGCACCAAACGGATAGGTACTTCAATCATCCGCAGCGCGATTTCGCGCAGACCGATGAAGCACTTCGCATACGGATCGCCGATGACCGCGTATTCATGACCTACAAAGGCCGGAAGATGGATAGGGTGAGCAAGACGCGGGAAGAGATCGAAGTTGCTATTGGCGATGCGGCAGCGGCCACGCGGTTACTCGAGCGTTTTGGGTTCACGCCGGTAGAGGCGGTCCGGAAGCTCAGGCGTGAATACCGGCTCGGTGAATTTACCGTCTGTCTGGACGATGTTGCAGGTCTGGGCACGTTCGTGGAAGTGGAGCGCCGGGGAGCAGCGGACGTCGAGAAGGCGCGCGATGGTGCACTTGCGTTACTGGAGCAGCTCAACCTGCACAGGACCGAGCGGCGGTCGTATCTGGAATTGCTGCTCGAGTCGGGGAGCGAATAAAACGTCTGTCGGGCGAGTCGTGAAGCCCGAGTATTGGCCTGCTTGCGCCGTCTATAGCGCCCATAAGGACTCGGTCAGTGGCTCACGACGAGCATGAGTGGCTCGCGAGTATTTATATAGGTTCACTCCACTACTTTATGGATCTAGGAGGTGTAAGGTCGATGAAACGGAAAGCAGAAATGTTCAGCGAAGATGAAGAAGAGCTGCTGCGTATCCTGAAGAAGGGGCAGCGGCAGAAAAAGCGCATGGACTTTGAGGATTGCTGGCTTGGCGTAGACGAAGAGGCATTCATATAACCAGAACGAAAGCCTAACGCTTCCCAGGAACAGCCGAAGTTGGGGGGAGATGAACACGGCGTGTTTGTTCTTCCCTTTTTATTGCCCCCCACCACCCAACGTCATTTCTCGAATTATCTGATCGTTTATGTGCTTGGTGCATCACTCAAGCCGGTGGCACTGGGTAGTTCGTCGGTATGGCGTAAGCACTGCGGTTTCGATCCGCTCTTTCTCACCTGGCGCCGTCGACTTCCCTTCCGATGCTTTCTTTTATGTTCATACCAGCTGCACGTTTAGCAGGTTTCGGTATAGGATTCAGAGCGTCCACGAGCCGCGCGCCGAATTGAAATTGAAAGCGGGTCTGTCAACAAATTGGGGGTTGAGGTAACCGTCCGAATTTCACCGTCCAGTACGCCATTTTCTGTGCGAGATAGGAGAGTACGCCGCGATTCGTCCTGTAACGCTTCTTCGTGCTCTCCG
>DSCO01000030.1 GCA_011049045.1 Methanomicrobia archaeon
ACAGACCCACAATGATCCTCTTAAGGGTCATCGCCCGTCCTATATCATGGACCACTCCTCGCGTCGGCACAACCGCCCCATTCTCTTTCATGTATTCATTCACCTGTTTGCTCACTGTTCCGGTAGATACATGCAAGAGGAATGCCACATCTCTGTGGGTGAGCAATGCTTCCTGCTCATACGCTTCGGTGAACAATCTCACGATCTTCTTCTCCCTGATCTCCTTGCTCGAGTATCCCGCTCTACTCAGCTCTAAGTCCTCCCGTGAGACCAACGTCAAGACCACGGGTGTTAACGGCGTGTTTTTACTGTTCCGACCATAGCTGGGTTTAGCCACCAAAGTAGAGGTCCAGGTACGCTACGAGCCGTTCGGAGAGCGACCCGCATACGGCAGGAGGAAGGCATAGTCCCGTCGGAGTTCGTTATAGAAACTGAGTTTCTAGCCCCGGTAAGTTGCGAGCACTCTTTCGATACGTCACCCACCATGGTCATCACCACCGATACTTTGTGGGCGCGACGGCGCTGCTGCGCAGAGGGGCGATTCTCGTGCCGTAACGTTTTTTGATACCGTACACGCGAACAAACAAAGAGCTTACTTAACTAACCGGTCACTCGTGATTGAGCGCTCGTCCGTTTCTTGTAATATGCGGTTCTACTCGGCCTCTGTCTCTCTCCGTGTCTCCCGGGTCTCGAACGCCCTTTAGCCTTCCAGCTTATTTGCACGCGCTTCACCGCTGGTAGCTGCTTCTCGGTTATCCTGATATCCTTGAGATGCATTACTCTTCTGAAGTTATCGTAATCGCTGGGCGTGAGGATGCTGATCGCGCACCCCTCCTCACCTGCTCGTGCCGTGCGGCCGATACGATGAATGTAATCAGTGCTGTCGCCAGGGATATCATAATTGTAGACGTGCGAGATTCCGGGGATATCAAGCCCACGTGCCGCGACATCGGTGCAGACCAGCACGCAGACGCTCTGTGTATGGAATTGCTTCATAACGGTGTTCCGTTTCTCTTGCGTCAGTCCGCCGTGGATCGCGAGCGCGTCGACACCCACCGCCATGAGGTTGTTCGCCACGAAGTCGGTATTATGCCGCGTATTGCAGAAGACCATAACCAATCCCGCCTTCTCATGCTGCAATAAATGGACCAGCACCGAGAACTTCATACGCTCATCGAGCACGTCATAGTAAAACTGGGTCAACTTCCGCGGATCGACGTATTGCTCTGCCGAGATCTCAACTTGCTCGTTCATGTAGCGCCGCGCGAGTCGCGCGACCTCGCCGGTAATGGTTGCCGAGAACAGAAGTGTCTGCCGCTTACGCGGGCACTTCCGGATAATCTGCTCCACATCGTCGATGAAGCCCATATCCAGCATCCGGTCTGCTTCATCCAGAACGAGCGTCGTTACACCGCGCAGATCAAGCGTTCCCCGTCCTAGATGGTCCAGTATCCTGCCCGGAGTCCCAACGACGACGTCTGCAGTCCTTAATTGCGCCATCTGCGGGTTGATCGAGACGCCGCCGAAGACCGCAACGATCCGCAGCGGCTTGTACCGCGAGAAATCGCCGAGTGCCGCGGCTACCTGCTGTGCCAGCTCCCGCGTTGGTGTCAAGACCAGCGCCTGGATTCCTGCGCCCTTCTCTGATTTCTCGATTATAGCGGCCGCAAAGGCAAGTGTCTTGCCTGATCCGGTCGATGCACCAGCGATAACGTCCCGGCCCTCAAGGATTGAGGGGATTGCTTTCGCCTGGATCTCTGTTGGTCTTTCAAACTTCGCTTCTTCTACTGACTTTAAAATAGGCTCAATAATACCTAGCTTTCCAAAATACTCCATTCTTTCTACTCAAGAAAAAAGTCAAAAACTTTCTCTTCTTTACCTCTCTGGTTCATCCCATAAACCCACGAGTATATAAAGGTTTCATGCACAGCGGCTCTCGCTGTACAGCACCTATTATAACCGAGGTATATGAAAAAACTGACCATCTTCCGCAGTGCAAGGTACCAAAAACGAACAGAAAGGAGAAGCAAGCAGTGCTGAACGCGCCCAGCGCACGGTGCGCACGTTGTTATCGATCGAGCTAGCCCCAATGGCGGGTCATATGGTACTGCCATAGCCTCTAACGGTTATGTATCCGTCATGAGGGGCAGGTGTGCGCCGTGATTGCCCACGAGCTGGAGGATGCGGGTCGGGTGTCCTTATCGCCACACCTGTCCCTGGAGCAAGACCATTGCGCAGCTGCGATATGCTTAAAGCTATGGGGGTGGTACTTCTACGGCATCGCTTCTCACCTTTTTTAAAAGCACAGCCGTTATGGGGCATACCATAGGTTTTAAGACGTCGCCGATACTTTTAATTTCAGAACGAAACAATACTATTACAGATGTGAGCGGGGCAAAATGGGATTAAAAGAAGGATTTGAGAAGCTGTTCGCGAAACGCGAGGGCATTGGTGACGAGGAGGACTATTGGGACCTGGACTTGGAAGCGTACGAGGCGGAGCTCAGAGAAGAAGAAGGCGTGCGGATGTACGTGAAGACCGCGGAGCTAACCGGGCTTTACGATCTCCCCGATTTGAAGAAGGAGATCTATTCAGGTAATATCCTGCTCCTGGATATCTCTCTGGCGAAGCAGGATAAGGTGCTTGTCGAGAAGACCATTAAGGACTTGAAGATGGTGGCCTCGGATATCAGTGGCGATATCGCCGGTATTGCTGATGATCTGGTGATTGTGACCCCAACGGGAATTAAGATCGAACGGCAGAAACTCTCCGGGAAATAGCCTGGCCGACCGAACATCGGAGCCAGTGTAAGAAACGCAGCTTGAATTAACGTAACGTGCAGTGAGTGGTGGCGCGCGGTGAAAGAGACCTGTCCAGTCTGTGGTGCGGAGAGCGAATTAAGCTGCCTCCCGTATGAAATCCCGCACTTCGGTGAGTTCATGATCTTCACCGCGGTCTGCGACTCCTGCGGCTATCACGCGACGGACGTCATGATGCTCGCTGATCAGAAGCAGAATCGGTGTGAGAAGGTGATAGCAGCACCCAAGGACATCGACGCAGTTGTTGTTCGCTCCTCGTTCGGAACTATCGAGATACCTGAGCTGGGGCTCATTGTCGAGCCGAAGCGGGGCGAGGCCTTCATCACGACGGTCGAGGGCGTGCTGAGGCGTGTCGAGCGGGTCGTGCAGATACTGAGCAAGGACGCGGAGAGCAAGAAACGAGCAGATGAGGTCCTGAAGCAGATCGAGGAAATCAAGCTGGGTAACGCACAGATGACCCTGATCATCACTGACCCGACGGGGAACAGTGCCATCATTCCGACCGAGCTTTTCTTTAAGAAAGACCTCAATAGTACAGACCTTTGAACCAGTCAGTCACGCGTTTCTTGGGTACGTACAGGAAAGACATTGAGAGTAAGAGGGCGAAAAAATGGGTATGAGCGGCTCGATGGAGCGAAAGATAAAGGTTGAGTTCGTGAATCGGGAGCCCGTGGAAGAGCAGGAGATCGAGATCGTTGAGCGGAAAGGGCTGGGGCATCCTGATAGTTTGTGTGACGGAATTGCAGAGGCGGTAAGCGTGGCATTGTGTCAGGAGTACCTGCGAACCTGTGGCGTAATCCTGCACCACAACACCGATAAGGTCCAGCTCGTTGCCGGGCGGTCAAATCCCTGTTATGGCGGTGGCGAGGTCATTTCGCCGATCTACATACTGCTCGGTGGCCGTGCAACGCGCATTTTCGGGACTGATGAAATCCCCGTTGATACCGTGGCAATTCAGGCGGCGAAGCGATATCTGAAGAACGTCCGGAATCTGGACGTGGAACGGCACGTGATCGTAGACAGTAAGTTGGGACACGGCTCATCTGATCTCATCGGGGTCTTCGAGGGGAACAGAAAAGAGAACGCAGAACTGACCGTGCCGATGGCAAATGATACCTCATTCGGCGTGGCTCATGCACCACTTTCCGAGACGGAATCGATCGTGCTCAACGTCGAGGAGAAAGTGATGGCGGTGTTCCGGGACGAGGAGAAAGCGGTCGGCGAGGATATGAAGGTGATGGCGCTCCGTGAGCAGGACACGATCACCTTGACAGTCGGTGACGCCTTCGTCTCCAGATACGTGGAGGATTACGATCATTACATAACTATCAAGCAACGGTTACGGGAGTATATCACGAGCGTCGCGAAGGATTATACCGGGCGGGACGTCAACGTGCTGGTGAACATGGCCGACATGCCCGGCTCGGTATACCTTACCGTTACGGGTACCTCAGCGGAGATGGGTGACGACGGTGCGACGGGGCGCGGTAACCGCTCCAATGGACTTATTACGCCGAACCGCAACATGAGCCTTGAGGCAACCTGTGGGAAGAATCCGGTGAACCACACGGGCAAGATCTACAACTTGCTCGCCAACCGCATAGCCCGGGAGATCGTTGAGAACGTCGATGGCATTCGCGAGGTGCAGCTCAAGATCCTCTCTGAGATCGGCCGGCGGATCGACGATCCGAAGGTCGCGACCGCGCAAATCATCCCGCTCACTGGCGTGAACCGGGAATGGATGGAGAAGAAGGTGAAACGCATCATTGACGAAGGGCTCTCGAGCGTAACAGAGATCACGAAGAAGGCCATGCGCGGGGAATTGAGGACCTTTTAGCTCCCCGTTCAGCTCCCCTTCACTAACTGTATCAGTCCCGCTAAATCCCTGGTATTCACGACATCCTTCGGCTCGAGCCAGCCGCGACGCGCGGTTGCGATGCCGTATCTGCGCACGTCGTGCATCTGTAGGGTGTCGTGTGCGTCAGTGGAGATGGCCACGAGCACGCCATAATCCTTCGCCATCCTGCAGTGGAGATCATTGAGATCGAGTCGCTCAGGGTAGGAATTGAGCTCCAGAATCGTTCTCGTTTCCCTAGCCGCAGCCATGAGCTGGGCCATATCCACCGCGTACGGATCCCGTTTGCCCAATAAGCGACCGGTAGGGTGCGCGATAATATCCACGTGCGGGCTCTCCATCGCGCTTATGATGCGGTTCGTCATCGTGGCCCGATCCTGGGAGAACTTCGAGTGCACCGCGCCGACAACAAGGTCAAACGTCTCCAGAATGGTATCTGTGAAATCGAGCGAAGAATCAGACTTTATGTCGACTTCAACAGCGTTCAACACCCTGAACTGAATGCCTTCGTCCTCGAATCGGTTGTTAACTCGCTCGATCTCTGCCGAGCGTTTGGGGATCTTCTCCTCATTCAGGCCACCAGCGATACCGACCGCGGGTGAGTGGTCTACGATCGCCATATACTCGTAGCCCAGGTCGAGCGCAGCATCCGCTATCTCCTCGATGCTGTTCTTCCCGTCGCTCCAGATACTGTGCACGTGCAAATCGCCCTTGAGATCCCCGAGTTCGACCAGATTCGGTATGCTCCCCGCCCGCCCTGCTTCTATCTCACCGCGATCCTCGCGGAGTTCCGGCGGTATGTACGGGAGCTCGACGCTTGCAAAGATCTCCGACTCCTGTTCGCCCCCGATGCGCTCAGTACCGCGAAAGACGCCGTACTCATTGATCTTTAGCCCCCGCTTCAGCCCGAGCTCCCGGATTCGCACATTGTGGTGCTTCGAGCCGGTGAAATAGTGCGCAGCCGCGCCGAAAGAGACCGCTTCGACCACTCGTAAATCCACATTGATGCCCCGGATGATGATGGACGATTTCGTCTCGCCCTTTGCGATCACGTCCTCCACACCATCCATGCGCGTAAATGCGTCCATCACCTCGTTCGGCCGCGTCGAGACGACCAAAATATCGATATCGCCTATCGTCTCCCGCATGCGTCGCAAACTGCCTGCGATCAATATCCGCTCCACAGCATCCAGTCGTTGCAACTCGCTCACGATTGCCTCAGCATACGGTAGCGCTTTAGAGAGCAAGACGCGGCCCTGGTGGCTTCGATACTGCTCAATACCTTTCAGTATGTTCTCCTCGGCCTTTGTGCCCAACCCGGAAAGTCCAGCCAGCTTGTGTGCTTTCGCAGCTTCTTCTAAGCCCGCGAGATTTGCGATCCCCAACTCTGCATGCAGCTTCGCAATCGTCTTCGGACCGACATGCGGGATCGCGAGAAGCTCGATCAGTTCTGCCGGCATTTCCTGCAGCAACTCCCGATGCTTCTTGCAATCGCCGGTTTCCGCGATCTCCACGATCTTCTTGGCGATACCCTCGCCGATGCCCGGAATCTTCTTCAGCTCTTTCACACCGCCGCGTTCCGCGATCACCGTCAAATCCTGTGTCAGCGTTTCTATCGTGAGCGCGGCCTTGCGGTAAGCGCGGATCTTGAACGCGTTCTCGCCCTGCACCTCGAGAATATCAGCAATCTCGTTAAAAATCCGGGCAATATCGAGATTATGCATCGTTCCGTATAGCTTACGATTGTTCATGCGCATAGTTAAAACGGCACGTGACGTCGTCCGTTTCTCGCGCTGCTGCGCGGATGAGCACACGTCTTTGCCGCACGCACGCTCGTTCATCCTCGAGCGATCCTCCCGCGAGATAGACGCAAACGTTGAGCCGATAAAGTACATATCCTCTACTGCTCTACTTCCTACTGGACGTGGCCCGGAGCGGCATGCCCGGAGCAAAGAGAGAGGCGATAAGAGCAAATCGAACATATATGATCGAATTCATCATTCTGTGGATTATCGTGACACTTGCAGGCGCGAGCATTATCGCGGCACTCGGCGAGAAATACGGGACCGGTCTGACCATTGGAATCTTCGTCGGGCTCGTGGTCATGGCGCAGATCCTGGCCAATAAGATCGTGCTCTTCGGCTCATTCACCCTGCCGGCCGGAGTGATCGTGTATGCAACGAGCTTTCTTATTACTGATATCCTCTGTGAGTTCTACGGCAAGCGAAAAGCGTTAGAGGCGGTCTGGGGCGGTTTCCTCGCCTCGATCCTCCTTGTCATCGCGGTCGAGATCGCCATTGCATGGCCAGCTCCGGCGTGGTGGCAGGGCCAGGCAGCCTTTGAAGCCACGCTTACGCTCACCGGACGGATCGTGCTCGGCAGTCTGGCCGCGTACCTCATCTCCCAGAACTGGGACGTGCTCGTCTTCCACAGGATAAAGGAAAAGACGGCGGGTAAGCACCTCTGGCTGCGGAACAATGCCTCGACGATGACCTCCCAGGCGCTGGATACCGTTATTTTTATCTCACTCGCCTTTTACGGCGTGCTGCCCGTCGTGCCCTTGATCATCGGTCAGTATCTTGTGAAGCTGATCATCGCGGCGATTGACACGCCCTTCCTCTATGCCGTGAAATGGGTACGTGAGCGGCGGCTGGAATCAGAGGGTGGGCTTTCACGAAAGAGCACGGGAGGTGCGGAAGAATGGTTATCTGGATAGATGAGAAACTCGCCGTAACACCAATGCCCTCGGACGCCGAACTCGAAGATCTCGCTGGGTGCTTCAAGGCCGTTGCCGTGCTCGTGGAAACCGGTGAGCTCGAGTATGATCTACAAGCATGGGCACGCTTCGGCGTGAAGGTCAAGCACCTCCCCATACCTGATTTTGGCACCCCGAGCCTGGCTGAGTTGCGTGAACTTGCAGATTGGATAACTACAGAAACAGTGAACGGGTCTGCGGTATTGGTGCATTGCTACGCGGGCATTGGTAGAAGCGGGATGGTCGCCGCGGCCTATCTCGTTGCAAAGGGCTGCGCGGTAAACGCGGCAATCGAGCACGTGAAAGGGCGGGTGCACTACGCGCTCGAGCATCCCGAGCAGGTGGAACTGGTGCGGCAGTTGGCACGGATTTAGGACCGCTTTGGTTACAACAACCTCGTGCGCTAATGGCCACACTGAACGTGGATAGGGGATCGAGCGGCATGAACAGCAGGAGGGACTGCGATGAACGAGCAACCGAAAACGGGTGAGCTGCACATCACGAAGCGGAATCTAGCTGCCGGGTTAGCCGCGGGATTGGTACTCGCAGTCATACTCACCTTCGTCACCGACAGCATCGGGCTGGGACTGGCGCTTGGCATGGGCATGGGTGTGCTGCTCGGCGTATCGCTGGGCAAGTTGCGGGCAGAATCGCCGGCCACGCGAGCGGTGATGGTCATCTACTGGATTATCTTTGTCATCCTGCTGCTCGTCGGCGTCTCCATCCTGCTTGCGCTGAAATAGTGGATTAGGCCACGCGATTACGGTCTAGACTGAGCAGGCTCTTTCTCGTTACCCCTCGGGCATCCCGATTAATTCAAGATGAGAATGGCAGCGTTTAAGAGCGCAGCGAGGCTCACCCAGAGGAGGTAGGGGATAAGCAAGATCGCTGCAGGCTTTGAGATTGGTGAGAACGACAGAATGGTCAGCAGGATCGCCAGCCAAAGCAGAACGATAACCACAAGACCCGCGAGCGGCGATTGCAGGCCAAAGAACGCGATCGACCAGAGCGTATTGAGGATGAGCTGTATCCCAAAGATCACTAATCCACGACGTACGCGCGGCTGTTCGAAGCCCTGCTGCCAGACGAGAAATGCGGCAATGCCCATCAGCAGATACAGAGTTATCCAGACCGGGGCGAACACCCAGTTGGGCGGCGTGAAGAACGGTTTGTTGAGTGTTGCGTACCACGTCGGTATCGATGCGCTGGTAGCAAGGGCACCGATCTGGCCTGCGAGTAGGCAAACGAGTATGCTTACTATCAGTTTGATGAGTTCCTTGACCGTGATCATAGTCACTCTTGTCGCGCGGTTACGCGTCTTCGCTATACCGTTACTCTGCGAACACAGATAAACCCTTTGCAGGGTCGTGCACTAAAGTGCTAGCTAGATTCGTTCTAACCGCTTTTGGACGGCGCGCTGAATGCTACTCTGCTATGGGCGCGGTCTCTCTCTGTCTGAGTGGCGATACTCTTTTATGCCTCACGCATTCTGAGTAACATATACGCGATAGATGTTTGGCCAGTACACCATTCCTGTGGAGATCGCAGCTGAGGGCGTCTCGCTCGCGATCGAGCGCGATGACAAGGGGTTCAGGTACCGGAGCACGTGTAACGGCGTGACCGTGGAGAAGGAGATTCTCACGCGCACGGGTACGGTGCTCATCAACCCGGTAGAACCGCTTCACCTACCCAAGGAACTCGCCAAGGCGCTGCTCATCGAGCTGGATAAGACGCTCGTGGTTGAGCCCGCAACGACAAAGACCGTATTTCTCACCTTCCCCATCGAGATCGGGGTCTTTATCACGGCGAACGAAACCGTTGAGGTGCTGGACATCTTCTCGCTCCGGCCGCAGAAGTTTACGCTCTACGGCGACCCCCGGACCGGCGTGATCTGCAAATACTGGCGGAGCACCGTTTCTGCTACTGTCCCCGCGGTTAATCCACGCCGTGAGGGCGTCGTGCAGCTCCGCATCAACAATAGTACGTCCGACTGGGTGACCGTCACCCGCGCGGTCTTCAACGCGTACACCATGAAGATCTACTATAATGAACGGCTGGTCTCGATGCGTGCGACGATGAAGATCCTGCTCCGGAACCTAGCGGAGACCACGTTCACGGACGAGCCGCTCGAGCGCGGCATGACAAAGTCGCTGGAGCTCTACACCGTGCGGAAACTCCAGGTGCCCCTGACGAAATTTATAATGGAGGCCGGATTGTGAGTGAGGTGATAGACGGTGATATGATTCCAGATATTGCCATCTACGGCGAGTTCGGCGTTCTGGATCTACTGCGGGTGCTCCTGATCCTTGTCGTTGCGATCATCATCGCCAAAGGAATAAGCGTTAATCTCAGACGCGTTCTCAAAGATCGAATGAGCAAGGACCATGTAGAGATCATCAACAAAGTGATCTACTGGGGTATTTTAACGATCGCCTTTCTCTTGGTGCTCCCGGTATTCGGGGTCAATCCGTCCGGGCTGCTGGTCGCAGGCGGGGTCGCGGGTATCGTGCTCGGTATCGCGAGCCAGAGCGTGGTTAGCAACCTCATGGCTGGCTTGTTCCTGGTGATTGAACGGCCCATGAAGATCGGACAGACGGTCAACATCGCCGGTACTGCGGGCGTCGTCGAGGACATTCGCATCCTCTCCACCACGATCAGGACCTTTGAGGGGCTCTACGTGCGGATACCGAACGAGAAGGTCTTTACGACCGATATCACTAACTACGTGGAGCACGTGGCCCGGCGGCTCGAGTATCGCGTCGGGATACGGTACAGTGACGATGCTGATAAGGCAATCGCGATCATTCACCGACTCTGTGAGGAGCATCCGCTAACACTGAAAAATCCAACACCTGACATCTTCGTCGATAACCTCGGCGACAACGCGGTTGAAATCATGGTCCGGATCTGGTCGCCGTCGAAAGAGTGGTACGGGGTGAAGAAGGAATTGTTATGGAAGATCAAAACAGCGCTGGAGGGGCAGGGCATCGAGATCGCGTTCCCGCAGCGGACGGTCTGGTTCGCCAACGAGCTGCAGAAGCGGGAGATGCGCGACGGTGCGGACGACCCCGGCATGCACTGAGTTAACCGGCCCGTTCGCGCGGTAAAAGGTAAAAGCAAAACTTTATATATTATACGCTCCACTCTTCTTAGTGGTGACGGAAAGGAATGAGACTTGATAAACTCACGGTAAAGGCGCAGGAGGCCTTACAAGAGGCTAAGAACCGCGCGGATACGTACAATCAGCAGCAGATCGAGGTCGAGCACCTCCTGCTGGCACTGGTGGAGCAGCCAGAAGGTATTGTCATCCCGATCCTGCAGAAGATCGGGGTTGATAGTGATCAACTCAAAACACGGCTTGCTGAATACTTACGATCACAACCACAGGTCTATGGCGCCGGCGGCGTCGACCAGCTCTTCATCTCGCCGCGGTTGAACAACATTCTGGAAGCGGCGTGGAAGGCAGCACAGGCGATGAAGGACGAGTACCTGAGCACGGAGCACATGCTACTCGCGATCGCCGACGAGACGGATCCCGCATCGCCGCAGATCCTGAAAGACGTGGGCGCGACGAAGGACCGCATCTTTGGTGCGCTCACCTCAATTCGCGGCGGGCAGCGGATCACGGATCAGAGCCCGGAGGACAAGTATCAGGCGTTGGAGCGCTACACGCGCGATCTCACGGAACTGGCGCGGCAGGGTAAGCTCGATCCAGTTATCGGCCGGAACGATGAGATCCGGCGGGTCGTGCAGGTACTTTCACGGCGTACGAAGAACAATCCCGTACTCATCGGCGACGCGGGTGTAGGCAAGACCGCGATCGCCGAGGGTTTAGCGCAGCGCATTGTCAACGGTGACGTGCCGGAGACGCTCAAGGATAAGCGGGTGCTCGCGCTCGACATGGGCGCGTTGATCGCGGGTGCAAAGTTCCGGGGCGAGTTTGAGGACCGGCTCAAGGCGGTCTTGAAGGAGATTGACCAAGCTGCGGGTCAGATCGTCCTCTTCATCGACGAATTGCACACGGTCGTCGGTGCGGGCGCAGCGGAAGGCGCCGTTGACGCCTCGAATCTGCTCAAACCCGCCCTGGCGCGTGGCGAGCTGCGCTGTGTCGGTGCGACCACGACCGATGAATATCGCAAGTATATCGAGAAGGACGCGGCACTGGAACGTCGGTTCCAGCCGATCACCGTTCGTGAGCCCTCGGTCGAGGACACGATCTCGATTCTCCGTGGCTTGAAGGAGCGGTACGAGCTGCATCACGGCGTTCGTATTAAGGACTCGGCGTTGGTTGCGGCTGCGACGCTCTCGAGCCGCTATATTACCGATCGATTTCTCCCTGACAAAGCGATTGACGTGATCGATGAGGCCGCTTCGAAGTTGCGAACCGAGATAGACAGCATGCCGGTCGAGATTGACGAGGTCGAGCGGAAGATCAGGCAGCTGGAGATCGAGGAGCAGGCTTTGAAGCGTGAAAAGGACCAGCAGTCGAAGGAGCGGCTGGAGAAGCTTCGTAAGGAGCTGGCGGAATTGAAGGAGCGGAGTACTGAGCTGAAAGCACGCTGGCAGAACGAGAAGGAAGTCATTCAGAAGACACGCGCGCTCAAGGAGCAGGTCGATCAGGCGAAGCTTGAGGAGCAGCAGGCGGAACGCAGCGGCGATCTGGAACGCGTGGCTCAGATCCGCTACGGCACGCTTGTTGAGCTGCAGAACGAGTTGAACACGCAGAACGAGAAGCTGAAGGAACTGCAGAAGGAACAGATGATGCTCAAGGAGGAGGTGGATGAAGACGACGTTGCAGAGGTCGTCGGGAAATGGTCGGGCGTGCCCGTCTCGAGGATGCTGGAAGGCGAGACCGAGAAGCTGCTGCAGATGGAAGAGCGCTTGAAGCAGCGTGTGGTGGGGCAGGACCGGGCGATCTCGCTGGTCTCGAATGCGATTCGCCGCGCTCGGGCAGGGCTCAGCGATCCGAACAGGCCAATCGGCTCGTTCATCTTCCTCGGCCCCACGGGCGTCGGGAAGACGGAACTCGCCAAGGCGCTGGCTGAATTCCTCTTCGATGATGAGCGTGCGATGGTGCGTATGGACATGTCAGAGTTCATGGAGCGCCACTCGATCGCGCGGCTTATCGGCGCACCACCCGGCTATGTGGGCTACGAGGAAGGCGGATTCCTGACCGAAGCGGTGCGCCGCAAACAGTACACGGTCGTCCTCTTCGACGAGATCGAGAAGGCGCACAACGACGTCTTCAACCTGCTCTTGCAGATCCTGGACGACGGCCGGCTCACCGACGGCCACGGCCGGACCGTGAACTTCAAGAACACGGTGATCATCATGACCTCCAATATAGCCACACCCTTCATCCAGGAATACCAGGGCGAGGAGCTGGAAAAGCGATTACGGGAGGCGCTGAAAGCGCACTTCAGGCCAGAATTCCTGAATCGCATCGACGAGATTGTTACCTTCAATCCGCTGGGCATGGACGAGCTCAAGAAGATCGTCGAGATCCAGATGCGGTACCTCCAGGAGCGGCTGGCCTCGAAGAAGCTCTCGATCTCCGTGAACGAGGACGTGAAGGAGCTGCTCGCGAATCAGGGCTTCGATCCCGTCTTCGGCGCACGACCGGTCAAACGCACGATCCAGCGCCTGATCGAAGACCCGCTCTCGAAGCGACTCCTGGAAGGCGAGTTCAGTGAAGGGGATACGATCAGAGCAGAGGTCTCCGGCGGTAACATAGTGTTCTCGCGCGCGTAGACTTGTAGCTGTGTGGAATCAGAAAGAAAAGCGAGCGCACCGTCACTTTCACTTGATCGTGCCGGCACCGATCAGATGCCAGCGGCCGCGTATCTTCCGCCCGATTGCTACCCGCGAGCCAGTCTCTGCGCAGACCGGCCTGCTCAAGATCAGATCCAGCGTCTTCTTCGTCACCTTCTTCACCTCGCCGATCGTGATCGACGTGCCCGCGCTGAGCATGATGTTCTCGCCCACTTTGATCGCCGGCACTTTCTCCTCCTCCTTCTTCACACCGACTGCGCGTTTGAAGAGCTGGAAATCGACGCTTAACTTCTCCCAGGTCGGTGGTAACGTCCCGGGTTTGCCCGCACACTGACCTACTAACGCGTCTTCCTTTGTCATACTGGGATCTAAGGTCGTGCCAATCCCCAGGAGGCCGCCCGGGGCCACCTTCGACACCTGCGTGCCTCCGACCACGATCGACGTGATCTCCGTCTCCAGGGGCTCCCACGTCGACTTGCCGCCCACGGTCACCATCCGCCCCGGTCGTATCTCCAGGCGATCGCCCGTTCGCAGCTGACCTTTGAGCAGCGACCCGCCAACCACACCGCCCTTCAAATCGCGAATCGGTGTTCCGGGTCTGTTGATATCGAATGAGCGTGCAATATGCATGCGGGCGATCTCCTTCTCGGGACGCTCGGGTGTCGGAATGATCTCTTCAATGCAGTTGATCAACACGTCAATATTAGCAGCCTGCTGCGCCGAGATGGGCACAATCGGCGAATTTTCCGCAATCGTGCCCTTCACAAACTCCCTGATCTGTTTGTGGTGCTCGATCGCCTCCTCGCGCGAGACGAGATCTATCTTATTCTGAGCGATCACGATCCTGTCAATCCCCACGATGTTCAGTGCCATCAGGTGCTCCTCCGTCTGCGGCTGCGGACACGGCTCGGAGGCCGCAATAAGCAGCACAGCTCCGTCCATTATCGCAGCACCGCTGAGCATCGTCGCCATCAGCGCTTCGTGCCCGGGTGAGTCCACAAAGGAGACCGTACGCACCTCCTCCGTCTTCGTGCCGCACAGTTTGCAGACCTCAGCCACCGTGTAACAAGTGGGCTCCGAGCAAACCGGGCATTTCCTGAAGGTCGCATCGGCATAGCCAAGCCGTATCGATATCCCGCGCTTGACCTCCTCACTGTGTCGGTCGGTCCACTCACCCGACAACGCGTTGACTAACGTCGTCTTCCCGTGATCCACATGCCCGATCATGCCGATGTTCACCATCGGCTTCCGCTCAGTCTTGCTGCTTCCCATAGATCAGGTGGGTGGCGCAAATAAGCGTCTCTCAGACCTATTCGCTCCACTATCACTCTTTACAATAAACAGGCTTAATAAAAAGTTTCTTGGAACGAGCGTGACCAATGCGCACGCGAGCTTCAGCTACCCGCGTCACCTTTCTGAGTATCCAGCGTTTAGAATCGCCAAGCGTCTCGTCTCCCTTTACAACTGACGCGTTTGCTAAACGGGCTTTAAGTACTGCGCTACCTATATGCTACCCATCTAGATAGATTCTTCGTAACATGTCCGGCAATTCGTTTGGAACTGCATTCCGCATAACGACCTGGGGAGAATCCCACGGCGCGGCTCTTGGTGTGGTCATTGACGGCTGCCCTGCGGGACTTGTGCTCAGTGCTGCGGAGATACAGCGTGAGCTAAACAGGCGAAAGCCGGGTGTAAGCGACGTCACCACAGCACGGAAGGAGGCGGACGAGGTGCAGCTCTTATCCGGAATCTTTGAGGGCAAAACGCTGGGCACACCCATTTCCCTGCTCGTGTGGAATAAAGACGTCAATTCGAGTACCTATGAGTCATTCAAGCACATCCCGCGGCCCGGCCAGGCGGATTATACCTATCAGCTGAAGTACGGGAGACGGGACCATCGGGGCGGTGGCCGAGCCTCTGGTCGCGAGACCCTAGCGCGCGTTGCCGCAGGGGCGATCGCGAAGAAGATCCTGGCGCAACATTCCGTTGAGATACTCGGCCACGTTGTTGAGATCGCGGGTATACGAGCGCGTGAGGTGAGTGCAGCGGAACTACGAGACCATGCGGAACGCACGACTGTCCGGTGTGCAGATCCTGAAGCCGCGAAGCGGATGGAAGCGGCGATCAAAGCGGCGAAGGAAGAAGGAGAGAGCGTCGGTGGCATCGTGGAGGTGCGTGCGCTCGGTGTTCCCCCCGGTCTGGGCGACCCCGTCTTCGATAAACTGGATGCCGAACTTGCCAAGGCCTTGATGAGTATCGGAGCAGTAAAAGGTGTAGAACTGGGCGCCGGGTTCGAAGCTGCGCGATTGCGCGGCAGCGAGATGAACGACGAGCTCTTCGTGCATGCGGGAAGGATAATGACCAGAACGAACACGGCAGGTGGCGTGTTAGGTGGCATTTCTACCGGCGCACCGCTCATCTGCAGAATCGCGGTAAAGCCCACGCCCTCCATCGCGAAGCCGCAGCGCAGTGTCAACATGACGACGATGCAGGATGTGGAGATCCAGATAACGGGGCGCCACGACCCCTGTATCTGCCCGCGTATCGTCCCGGTGGCAGAAGCAATGGTTGCTCTGGTGCTGGTCAATTTTCTGTTGAGAAATCCCCCGCGCATATAGCACGGCCAGGAGCGGAGTTCGCTCTTCTCTTCGTGCGCCCGGCGGCTTCATCAGCGGTCGTCCCAGTGTGATTCGCGACCATGAGTTATGAGTCTGGATGCACAGCAAGTTATTTGAAACCTATGCTAATTATGATAAGTATGAGAGCGCCGGAAACTGCGGGCTCCTCGCCTATTCAGTATACGCGCCCCGTCGAGGCCGTCATCAGGCGTGTGATCGCGATCCTGACGAATTGGGATGTGCGTGAGGGGTGTAGCTCCATCTATGCCGTACTGCTCGCATCTCCTGACCCGTTAACCGCAGACGAGATCGGCGAACGTGCGCATTACGCCTCTTCCTCGACTATGAACCACCTGAATACGCTGATTCGTATGGGGTTGGTAACCCGGGTTCGGCGAATAGGGAAGAACCTGTATATGGCGAATATGAGCTTCGTTGAGCTGATCAAGGCAGAACGAGCGAAGCTCACGCGATATCTTAGCCAGCTGCGGGATGAACTCGACGGCATTAAAGACCTGGACCATCTCAGAGCGAAGGTTGACCACGCATTGCTTTACCTCGGTGGACTGGAAAAAGCTTCGAACGAGGTCCTGGCGGCTTGAGACCAGCGATGAGAACCGATCTGTCGTTCTCTCGGACCTCAGGGAAGACACCCACAATCGTGTTGACTGCAGACGAGACAATGATGAGCAGGTACCGTTGGGGGATCTTCATGGGGTTCTCCACCTGCCTGCCGCAGGGGATTCTCCCTGATTGGTTCTATTTCAGCATCTTCGCGCCGCCGGTGCCGCGAATCAATGGGCGAGCGGTCTATGCCGACTATGGACTCAGGATTATCGAAGCCGCGCTCGCCGACCGCTTTGGCGCGGACGAAGTGGCCGTCGTCCACCCGAAAGATCTGGAGCAGGTAGTGGGCCCGCGAACGGAGATCATAGGCGTCAGTGGCCACGATTTCCTCGGTATCAATCCGCCGACCTCGGAGTTCGTTGATCTCGTTGATATCGGACCGCCGCTCAACCGTGTCAAGTTCTTCGAGCTGATGCGGAAGTTGGTGATGAAGGAGAAGACCGTGGTCGCGGGCGGGAAAGCGGCGTGGCAGCTGGCGGACGAGGCGGTCATGGACAAGCTCAATATCGATTACGTGCTCCTCGGCGAGGGTGAACTGACCGCGCCCGAGCTCTTCAAAGCGATCCTTGCGGATGAGCAGATGCCGCGGATCATCGAAGGCGAAGAGCCGAGCACCGATGAGATACCGAACATCAGGGGCGCAACCATTCACGGGCTCGTGGAGCTGAGTCGGGGCTGTGGACGCGGCTGCTCTTTCTGCACACCGAATATGCAGCGCCTTCGCTTTAAATCAGTCGAGCATATTGTACGAGACGTCCAGCGGAATCGTGAAGCGGGCCAGTGCTCGATCTCACTTCATTCTGAGGATATCCTCCGGTACGGTGCAAAGGGTATCACCCCGGACTATCAGCGCGTGCTCACCCTCATCGATCGCGTCACCGCGGTGGAAGGCATCACCAGTATCGGCGCGAGCCATATCTCGCTTGCCTCGGTCTACCATAATCCTCAGCTGCTTACCGCCATCACGGAACGATGCTATGCTGCACTCGACCAGGACTGGACAGGTGCACAGACCGGGGTGGAGACCGGAAGCGCACGCCTGATCGAGCGGCATATGCGCGGTAAAGTCCTGCCCTCATCGCCGCACCACTGGCCGGAGATCGTCAAACAGGCGTTCGGGCTCCTTGAAGATCAGCACTGGTTCAATGCATCGACGATTATCAACGGCCTGCCCGGTGAGACTACGGACGATGTCATCGCGAGCATCGAGCTCGTTGAGGATTTGAAGGGCTCTTCGTCACTAATCGTGCCCATGAACTTCGTCTCCATGCGTGGCCCGGTGCTCGGTAATGTGGAGACCTTCACCATCGCGAAGATGCGGCCGGTTCACTGGCAGCTTATCGGGATCTGCCTGGAGCACAATCTGGACGTTATCCCCAAACTTCTGCGGATCTATCGGACCGGAAGCGACCCTATCAGGAGCTGGCTGCTCTGCGTCGCGGCACGATGGATGACGCGATCTGCGCGGCGGTATGTGACCCCGATGAAGCACGGGGAGCCACCAACCGCACGCAGGGAAGCAAGCAGGTGGCTCTATCCAGACATACCAGCGTTTTAGATTTCTCGGGTGCCCTCAACAAGCCATTATTATTTAGTATTTGTTTAGCTCTGTAGACAGAGCTCCTGTGTGAGTAACGTTTGCAGCTCGTTGTAGATGTCCTTTCCTTGCAATCGCCATGTTGCGACGAGGGAAGCGATGTACTGGTAATACTCCGCA
>DSCO01000031.1 GCA_011049045.1 Methanomicrobia archaeon
GGAGTATTACCAGTACATCGCTTCCCTCGTCGCAACATGGCGATTGCAAGGAAAGGACATCTACAACGAGCTGCAAACGTTACTCACACAGGAGCTCTGTCTACAGAGCTAAACAAATACCTAAAAAATATACACTGAGGTGATGACTGAAGATGGAATTAGCTCTACTAGCTGTTAGTGGTTTGGTCAAAAGCTTTTTAATAATGAGTACTATTGCCCTGTCAGGGACGGGAAGCGCCCACCGCCATGACGGGTTACCGGCGATTAACGTGTATGTAGTGGAGTAGCAAGAACCGAAAATGAAACGTGAAAGAAGACGGATCTGGTACTGTTTGCTCTTTGCGGCTGTTTTCACCGTGCTGGTGTTCGTGAGCGTAGGCGGTGCTGCGACCTATACCGTCTGTTCCCGCGGTTGTGATTATACCAGCATACAGGCGGCCGTGACCGCGGCAAGACCTGGCGACACCATTGTGGTGCACAGCGGCACCTACTACGAGAACGTGAACGTGAACAAGCAACTCGTGTTAAAGGGCAAAGACACCGGCGGCGGTAAACCGGTTGTTGATGCTGGTGGACGGGGAAACGCAATCACGCTTTCTCACGATGGCATTGTTCTGGACGGTTTTACCGCGATAAACGCGGGCGGTTATCCGCAAGCAGGGATCGCCGTTACCTCAAATTACAACACTATTCTCAACAACCTCGCCTCGAACAACGAGTTGGGCATTTATCTGCCCTCATCGAGCAAAAACACGCTGACTAACAACACCGCTAACTCGAATAAGGTGTACGGCATTTTGCTGTTATCGTCGAGCAACAACAACAAGCTGACGAGCAATAAAGCCTCGAACAACCGGGATGAGAATGCGCCATGGTATTGGGCTTGCGGCATTCAACTGAAAAATGGGTGTAACGACAATACGCTTACGGGCAACACCGTCTCGAGCAATACTTACGGCCTTGTCCTGGCTGATTCAAGCAACAACAATACGCTTACGGACAACATTGCTAATTCGAACCGCTACTACGGCATTTTCCTGTGTTATTCAAGCACTAACAATACGCTTACGGGCAACACCGCCGTGAACCATAAAGAATTCGCGTTATCTACCGGTATTCACCTGGATTCTTCGAGCTACAACAACCTGGTGGGCAACACCGCCTCGAACAACGGCCGCGGCATTTACCTGGCGCTTTCGAGCTACAACGCGCTTACCGGCAACACCGTCTCGAACAACCAAAACGGCATTCATCTGTGGACTGCGAGCACCAATACCCTCACGGACAACACCGCGTCGCAGAACAACAAAGGCATTTGGTTGTATTCTTCGAGCAACAACAATATCCTCAAGGGCAATACCGCTACGACCAACTCCTACCACGGCATTTGCCTGGAATCTTCGAACAACAACCAGATCTACAACAACTACTTCGAGAACACGAATAACGCTTTCGATGACGGAACCAACATCTGGAACATCCCCAAGACTCAGGGCATGAACATAGTCGGCGGCTCGTGGCTCGGCGGCAACTACTGGAGCAATTATGCGGGCACGGATACAAACGGCGATGGGCTTGGAGATACGCTGCTTCCCTACAATTCGTTGGGCTATATCGCAAACGGTGGCGATTGTCTACCTTTAATTATGGCGGTGGGGGGGGGAGTGCTTTGCGGTGATGTCAATTGCGATGGTGAGATAGACGTGTGCGATGTTGGGCTATTACAGTACCACGTCGGTTTTCCCGGCGACCCAAGGTGCGCAATCTGCACTGACTGGGCAGCAGACGTCAATGGCGATGGTAAGATAGACGTGGGCGATGTCGGCCTGCTCCTTTACCACGTCGGTTTCCCAGGAGATCAGCGATACGCGCTGAAATGTTGTAGTTGATCCAGCCGACGGAGTTATCAACGGTGAAGAGTTCGTGAACGAACAGCAAGGGCCAGCGGCACGAGGGCTGGATACCGGCGATAGGGCTGCAGCGAGCTGAGCAGCGTTGACCAAAAAACCCAAATCAGACATTCTACGGCAAACGAGTGCGCCGACCGGGATTTGAACCCGGGCAGTTGGCTTGGAAGGCCAAAGTCATACCACTAGACCATCGGCGCGCTGTGCTGCATAGTTATTACCGCACGATACTTATTAATCTATTTTTCAACGGCGCAGAGCTATCGGTCATTACGGCAAGCAACAGCTCTAAAGCGCTCGTGCCTGACAGCACCGCCGCACAGCACCGCACAGTGCGCGCGGTCCCAGCTCGTGATTCAGACCTCACCCAGGCTTGCGCTTTTCTTCTTGCACCAGTTTTCTTCCGTGCAGTAGGCGCGAACGATGAAGAGCGGAAAGAGGGTCACGGTGTCGAGAAACGTCCTGCTGCTGGGCATCGTCAGTTTCCTGAACGATGTGAGCAGCGAGATGATCCACCCGATCCTTCCGCTGTTCGTTATCGCGGTCGGTGGCACCGGCCTGATCGTGGGTCTTATCGGCGGTTTGCAGGAGAGTATCGCGAGCATCTTCGAGGTCTTGTCGGGCTACTGGTCTGATCGGCTGGGTAAACGGAAGATCCTGGTATTCGGCGGCTATTTTACCTCTGCCGGCTTCAAGTTGCTGCTCGCCTTCGCGGTGATCTGGCAGCATATCCTGCTCTTCACCAGTTTCGAGCGCGTGGGCAAGGGCGTGCGAACAGCGCCACGAGACGCGATCATCGCCGATTCTATGCCCGATGCACGAGGGCGAGGCTTCGGGATCCATCGCGCATTCGATACGCTGGGCGCCATCCTCGGCTCGATCACGGTTCTCCTTCTCCTGTACGTGTTCTGGAACGACAGCGATCCGCTCGCCTTTTACCCGCAGGTCATCCTTATTGCTGCGGTTATCGCGTTTGTCTCACTGCTGCCACTCTATCGGGTACGGGAGGCGAAGCGAGCGCCGCAGGAGCTCGGGTTGCATATCAGCTTGCGCCGACTGCATAAGCCGCTCAGGCTCTTCATCACCGTTGCGACGATCTTCGCGCTGGCTAATTTCACCTATATGTTCTTCATTCTGAAGGCGATGGACACCTTTGCAGTTAGCGGGCACAGGGAGTCGATTGCGCTGACGATCGCCCTGTACGTGCTCTTTAACATCTTCTATGCGCTCTTCGCCATTCCCTTCGGCACGCTCTCCGATCGTATCGGGAAACGGTACGTGCTCATCGGTGGCTATCTCCTCTTTTCCGTTACCTGCCTCGGCTTCGCCTTCTCAGAGTCGCTCCCGGCCTTTCTGGTGCTCTTCCCGCTGTACGGGCTGGTCTATGCGATGATCGAAGGGAATCAACGTGCGTTTGTCAGTGACTGGTCGGTGAAGGAGTTGCGAGCCACGGCGCTCGGTACCTTCCGCACGATGATCGGACTTGCGAAGTTACCGGCAAGCCTTATCGCCGGAGTCTTATGGACGATCTCGCCCGCACACGAGTTCACCTTCCTCTTCGGCAGCGCCGTCAGCATCCTCGCCGTGCTGCTCTTCCTCCACTATGGTAAGTATTACTGAACCGCTATCCGGTGCAGGTGCAGCGCTTACCGCACTGCCCTTGCCCTATCCGGAAACGCAGGATTGGGAGGGCATAGACGATGCTGACCGGTGCCTGCACCTCACCGTCCGAGGGGTAATGGGCGTAGTTACGCGGTGGGATAGCAGTAATCCGCCCCCAACTAACAGCTACCACAGCCGGTCCTCGAACCCGGGTAGTACTAAAGAAAAGACCTCAGAACCCAGCCCACCGTCAAGAGGCGCCGTGGGCGAAATGCAGGGTTCAGGTATGCTCTTCTTTCTCGAACTGGTCTTGAATATCTTTTCCCAGGCGGCCAATCGCATCGGAGCGGCACTGGCGGCAGTGCTTCATCTGCATGATATAGGTGCTGCACGCGTCCTGAACAGCCTTCTTCTCCTGCGGCGTTGGTGGCGTAATGTGCTCGAACCGGTACTGCGGGATGATCGGCATGATGTTCTGGATATAGACGCCCAGCTCATGTACGGTCTTCGCAATCTCAATGATATGATGGTCGTTCACCGTCGGGATCAGCACGGTATTGACCTTGATCAGAATCTTCCGCTTGACCGCTTCGCGAATCCCTTCGAGCTGCTTTGAGAGCAGCAACTCAGCGGCTTCACGGCCCGTGTATTTCGTGCCCGCGTAGTTGACAAAGGAGTAGATCTCCTTACCGATATCGGGGTCCACAGCGTTCAGCGTTACCGTTACCGTTCCGATCTCCAGGTCCGCGATATCCTCTATGCGATCGGGCAGGAGCAAGCCATTCGTGCTCACGCAGCGCATCAGATGCGGGAACGCGTCCTTAACGAGCCGGAACGTCTCGAAGGTCTCCTCGTTGTACAGCGGCTCGCCGGGGCCTGCAACGGCAACCACCTTGATGTAGTGCACCTTCGCGAGCACTTCCCGTACCCGCTCCAGCGCATCCTGCGGGCTGAGTACCGTGCTGGTAACACCGGGTCGGCACTCATTGACACAATCAAATTTGCGGATACAATAGTTGCACTGGATGTTACATTTGGGCGCAACGGCGAGATGCATGCGACCGAATAAGTGGCAGGCCTGCTTGCTGAAGCAGGGATGCTCCTGAATCTTTCTGAGCTGCGCGGGATCCCAGGGGACTTCCTTACCCTCGATCTCCGTTACCGGCAGCTGTTCAGTCTCTTTAGCGCTCATATCATTAACTCTTCTTTTTTACCTTAACTTATCTCTCTGTTACCAGGCCTCTTCTACCTTCTTGCATTCCGGTAGCTGAAATGGCACACCCCGGTAGGCGGCAAGCGCTTTGCGCAACGTCCGCTTCGCGAGGCAAGCGCAGTGAATCTTCTGCACGGGGATGGTGCCGAGGAACTCAACGACCCGGTCTTCCTCTACCCTCTCCGCCTCTTCCAGTGTCTTCCCTCTGATGAGCTCCACGAACGCCGCGCCTGCAGCGAACGAGCCTGCACAGCCGATCGCCTGGAAGCTCGCGTCTCGTATCGTGCTGTCCTCGACCTTCAAGAAGAACTCCATCGTGTCTCCGCAGGGGCCGGTGTAGATCGCGTACGCATTTGCATCGCTCAACTCACCGAC
Organism: Methanomicrobia archaeon; assembly: GCA_011049045.1. Taxonomy (NCBI): domain Archaea; kingdom Methanobacteriati; phylum Methanobacteriota; class Methanomicrobia; species Methanomicrobia archaeon. Next base: position 5,098 of record DSCO01000031.1, read on the forward strand.
GTTCACGCGATTCAGATAGAAATCAGCCGCCTTCTCCGAGTAGCCGGATTTCCGTAGTAGGTCTCTTAACTCACCCATCTTAACACCACTCTGCGTTACTCGTATCTTACTCTCCCGCTCTTCTTAATAAGCTTTATTTTACCGCTGCCCGGGCACGCACGCATGCACGCACGCACGCAAGCAATCAGCTCGGCTATTAGCTGCCTTTGATCACCGCGCCCAATGCTGCACCCGCCTCACGTATCCGGGCCAATTCATCCTGATCCGGAATGTACTGCGTTTTCACGGCTGCGACCGGCATATCCCAGCCGAGGGCGCTCATCATGGCCTCGATCTTCTTCGTTGACTGCTCGCCCCATCCATAGGAGCCAAAGGCAAAGCCGATCCGGTTCTTTGGCCGAAGCCCTTCCAGATACGTGAGGAACGCGCCAACCGTGGGCAGAACGCCCATATTCAGGGTGGGTGAGCCGATCAGGACCGCTTTTGACCGAATGAGGTCCGTGAGCACGTCTGAGATGTGCGTGGTCTTCAGGTTCCGCACCGTCACGGGCACACCGGCCTGCTCCAGGCCGTCACGCAGGCTCTGTGCCATCTGCCCGGTCGAGCCCCACATGGTATCATAGACGATCAGCGCTCTCTGCTCCGAGTCATTGGCCGCCCAGTGCTGATACGCGTCCAGGATCTGGGGGAGATACGACCGCCATATGATCCCGTGGCTCGGTGCGATCATCTCGATCTCGAGCCCCGAGAGCGCGGTCAGGGCCTTCTTCACCTGCTCACCATAGGGCAAGACGATGTTCGCATAGTACTTCGCCGCCTCTTCCTGGAGGATCGCCCAGCCAATCTCATCGTCGTAACGCTCAGCCGAGGCGATATGCTGCCCGAAGGCGTCGTTGGGCAGCAGAAGCTTCTCCTCCGGGATATACGTGACCATGTTATCCGGCCAGTGCACCATCGGGGTGAGGAAGAACTGCAGCGTTCGTTTGCCGATACTCATGCTATCGCCCGATTTAACGACCTTAAAGGGCCACTCCGCCTTGTAGTGCCGGCGCAGTCCCTGCTCACCTTTTGGCGAGGTGACGATCGTGGCATTGGGGGCGAGTTCAACCATCCGCGGGAGACTACCTGAATGATCCATCTCCACGTGGTTCGCAACCAGATAGTCGATCTGAGCAGGATCGAGCACTTTGGAGATCCGAGACCAGAGCTCATCACAGAGGTAGTGCTTCACGGTATCCACCAGCACCACCTGCTCATCCACAATGAGGTATGCATTGTAGGTCGTGCCACGCTGCGTCAGATACCCGTGTAAGTTCTGCAGATCCCAGTCGATCCCGCCGACCCAATAAATACCCGGTTTTATCTCTACGGGTTCCATGCTTCTTTTTACGCGCCTTCTAACCGCTCTTTCGTAGCGCCCTTCACGTGCTGAGCATCTTCTCAGCGATCTTCTTCCCGAACGCCGTACAGAGCGGATCGCCCTCACCGACCATCATCTGCGAGGTCTTCACCTTCAAGCCCGGCTCCACCATCACCATCCCGATCATACGCTTCATCGTGTCGTTCATAATCTGGATCGACTCGCCGCCCCAGCCGTACGAGCCGAAGGCCGCGCCTATCTTGCCCTTCAGGTTCGCCTTCTTCATCTCGATCATGAAGAGCTTGATCTTGGTCGAGACGTCCTCAAAGTACGTCGGGCAGCCGAGCACAACGGCATCGACGCCCGCAAGATCATCAGGCTCTGCTTTCGTGGCAAACTTGGTCACCACGTCAATACCGTCCGCTTTCATCGCTGCTTCTATCAACTTCGCCATTTGCTCGGTATAGCCCAGGTTCGTATCGTATACTAACAATGCTTTTTTAGCCATTTTTTTCATTCCCTCCTGATTCTTATCATTCACCCACCATCGGTACCCCGCAGTTCGGGCAGGTGAGCGAGCGGCAGGGAACGCCGCGCCGTTTCGGTGCTGCGTAGCCACACTGCGGGCACACACAATTCTCCGGCGGACCGCCCCGGCCGAATCCCGGAGGCGGTCTACGAGCACCTGGTTCTCCCGCCATGAGCTATCTCTCCTCTCTTACCGAACCTTACCTTACCTTACCTTACCTTACCTTACCTTACCTTACCTTACGTGCTATCCTCAGCGGCAGCCGGTGGCGTAAAGGCCCGCAATTCCAGCTCCTTATCGATCATGAGCAGACCCTTGCCGTCCTCGCCGATGAGCTTCAACTTCGTAATGATCTCATTGTCATTCCCTTCCTCCTCGATCTGTTCGGTCACAAACCACTGGAGGAAGATCTGTGTCGCATGATCCTTCTCCGCGATCGCGAGATCCACCAGCTCGTTGATGCTCCTGGTCACGAACTGCTCATGCGCCAGGGTCTTCTCGAACATGTCCATCGGCGATTGCCATTCCGTCGGCGGCTGCTCGATCGCCCTCAGCGTCACCCGTCCGCCCTGCTCGTTCACGTACTGGTAGATCTTCATCGCGTGCGTCATCTCTTCCTGGTATTGCACCATGAACCAGTTCGCAAAGCCCTTGAGCCCGATATACGTGCTGTAGGCAGACATGGAGAGATACAGATAGGCCGAATAGATCTCCTTATTGATCTGCGCATTGAGCGCCGCTTCCATTCGTTCGCTTATCATGGAATATGCGTATCACCCCAGCAACTCCTCAACTTCTGCCCGGCCCTCTTCCAGCTCCTCAGCCTGCTCCTGGTCGATACGGAGCAGTAAGGTCTGGAATTCGCCCATGTGCGTCTTCTCCTCTTTCGCAATGTCCAGAAGAATCTTCTTGAGCCCTTCGTGCGTTGCCATTGCCGCGAGCTGCTCATACAAATTGATCGCGTCGAGTTCCGCGATGATCCCCACACGCACGATCTCCCTATCCAGCTCTTCATCACTTACCTCTCCAAAATCCGTTGGTATTTCAGATAGCATTTTTTATGTGCCTCCTCATCACGCGCACCGCGCGGCTTCACCTCGCACCGACGCTGGCGCCACAAATCAGGTGTATATTCTATCCGGGGCTGCGATTTAAATAGTTGTCGCTTTGTCGCAACGTGCGGTGCCGTGCGCAGAAAGTATTTATATGATTGGATACAGATACAACATGTGGGCTATTCCATCAGGAGGTGATACGCATGGCTTGGAGAAGGTATTTCCGAGATCCGTGGGAAGATCTGAGACGTATGGAAGAGTGGATGGATCGTATGTTCCGGGAGACATGGATGCCCTACTACCTGGAGCGGAAGGCGCTGCCCGGAGCAGAGGGAGAAGAAGGAGCGGCGTTGACCGTCTCACCCTCGGTCGATATCAAAGAGGATGAGACGGGGAACATCGTCGTGAACGCGGATATACCCGGCGTTGAGAAGGGCGACATAAGCATCTCGGTGAAAGGCGATATGCTCGAGATCAGCGCGGAGAAGAAGGAGGAGAAGGAAGAGAAGGAAGAGGGCTATATCCGGCGCGAGCGGCGGTACCGGAAATTCTACCGCTCGATACCCCTGCCGGCTGAGGTCGATCGTGATAAGGTTGAGGCATCGGTGAAGGACGGCGTGCTCACGATCTCGATGCCCCGGCTCAAGGAAGCGGAAGTCAAGAAGATCGAGGTAAAGTGAAGTGAAGTAACCTCGGTGGTCGCGGCGGGTCCGCTTACCAGAGACCCGCCTCTTTTTATGCACCACCGCATAACTATAAGAGTACTAAGATAGGAGGTGAAATGGAAAAAATGACTGAACTAGAAGTAAAACCGGTAACCTTACCGCTGATCGGCGATCCTGCGCCCGATTTTGAGGCTGATACGACCTTCGGGAAGAAACGCTTGTCTGATTACCGGGGGAAATGGTTGATCCTCTTCTCGCATCCGGCCGATTTCACACCGGTCTGCACGACCGAGTTTATCGCCTTTGCGAAGATCCACGATGAGTTGAAGAAGCGGAACACCGAGCTCATAGGCTTGAGTGTCGATAGCACCTCGTCACACATCGCGTGGGCACGGAACATCGAGGAGAAGGTCGGTGTCAAGATCCCGTTCCCGATCATTGCTGACCTGTCAAAGGACGTGGCCACGAAGTTCGGGATGCTGCATCCACGACAGAGCACGACCGCGACGGTCCGCTGCGTCTTCTTCATCGATCCCGACGGGATTCTGCGTGCGATGCTCTACTATCCGCTGTCCACTGGACGGAATATGGACGAGATCGTGCGGATGATTGATGCGTTCCAGACGGCCGATAAGTACAAAGTGGCGACGCCGGCTGACTGGCGGCCCGGAGATGAGGTCGTGGTGCCAGCGCCGAAGACGCAGCAGGACGCGGAGAAGCGCGTGACCGAAGGGTACACCTGCGTCGACTGGTATCTCTGCAAGAAGAAAGTATAACCGGTCTACTTCTTTCTTCTTTTCTTTTTCTTTTCTTTTCCTTTTTTACACGTAACAAACAGAGGGGCCGGTGGCGCCCCGAGAAGGAGCATCCATGCTCGAAATAAAAGATCTGACAGTGGAAGTGGAAGGCAAGCCTATCATCAAGGGCTTGAATCTCACGGTCGAGAAGGGTGAGGTGCACGTGCTCTTTGGTCCGAACGGTTGTGGCAAGACGACGCTGTTATTGACGATCCTCGGCTTTCCGAGCTATACCGTCACCCACGGGCGCATCATGTTCAAAGGCGTGGATATTACCGCGGCAACCACGAACGAGCGGGTGAAACTGGGTATGGGGGTCTCGTTCCAGCATCCGCCGGAGATACGGGGCGTACGACTCGGTGACATGGTCAGTATTGCTCTGGGCCGGAAGGAGGGTGTCATTGACGAGCAGGTCATCGCACTCGCGAAACGGATCAATATCTCGGCCGAGTTCTTGAATCGCGACGTGAACCTCGGCTTCTCAGGCGGCGAGGTGAAGCGCTCGGAGATCTTGCAGCTGCTCGCGCAAGCGCCCGACTTCATCATGTTCGATGAGCCCGATTCAGGGGTGGACGTGGAGAATATCGAGCTCATCGGCGAGATCATGCGTGAGCTGCTGGATCGTAACAAGCGACCGAGCGAACGCGAGCGAGCAGGTCTGATCATTACCCATAGCGGGTTTGTCATGCACTACATCAATGCAGACCGCGCACACGTGATGCTCAACGGCCAGATCGCGTGCTCGGGAATGCCAGATGAGGTCACCAAGCATATCATGGAGTCCGGATTCGAGAAATGTGTGGAGTTATGTGGACAGAAGGTGTGCGCTGACGAATGAAGAGCAAGGAAGAGCTAAAGGACCGTGCGAAGCGTGCCCGTGATAAGAGGGCGGCACTGGGCGAGGATGTAGACCTTGAGCAATTTGAGACCCGAACGGGGGAACACCAGGCACTGGACTCATTGAGTGAGCTCGAGACGGAATATGCACAGGATCTGCTCCGCGCCGGCATAGAGCCCTCGGAGAAGGATCGATCGGGCTCCTTCCTGCAGCGCGACCGTTCGGTCGTCTTTTCGAAAGTGAACTACCCCGGGCTTGAGATCATGAGCACTACAGATGCGCTGGCAAGATACGAGTGGCTCACCGACTATCTCTGGCAGCTCATCCCGGTTGATGCGGATAAATACACCGCGGAAGTTGAATTGGCCGCAAGTCACGGGTACTTCATCAGGGCGAAACCAGGAGCAAAGGTGACCATGCCGGTACAGTCCTGTCTCTTTATCACCGCTGATAAGGTCAGACAGAACGTGCACAACATCGTCATCGCCGAAGAGGACTCGGAATTGCATATCATCACCGGCTGCTCGGTCTCCCACTCGGTCACGACGGCACTGCATCTCGGCGTCTCCGAGTTCTACGTGAAGCCCGGTGCGAAGATCACCTTCACCATGGTCCATAACTGGAGTAGCGGCATAGAGGTGCGGCCGCGCAGCGCGGTGCGCGTGGAAGATAATGGTGTGTACATCAGTAACTACATCTTGATGACGCCGGTGAAATCGCTGCAGATGTTCCCTACCACCTACTGCGTGGGTAGAAACTCGCGGACAACAACGCAATCGATCATCTACGCCACGGAGCAGGCGAATATCGATATGGGCTCGCGCGCGGTGCTCCAGGGCGAAGGGAGCAAGGCGGAGCTCATCTCACGCGTGATCGTGAAGGACAATGCCAGCGTCGTTTCCCGTGGCGATATTGTGGGCGCGACGAAGAACGTGAAGGGGCATCTCGAGTGCGGCGCCCTGATACTCTCAGACACTGCGCGTGTGGCCTCGGTGCCGGAACTGACGGCCACGCGGACGGATCTCGAGCTCTCGCACGAAGCTGCGGTCGGCAAGATCGCGGAAGAGGAGATCAACTATCTCATGGCACGCGGGCTGAGCGAGGAGGAAGCCACCTCGGTGATCATTCGCGGCTTTCTGAATGTGGACATCACGGGCCTGCCCGAGGCGCTGGCGCAGGAGACGAAGAAGATGTTCGAGCTGAGTTTAGAGAAGGTAATGTAAAACCTTTCTTTCGGCGAAGCTTTTTCCGCAAACGCTTTTTTAAAGGGTTTAAAGAAAGCTTTACCAAAGAAACATCATACGTAATCTGCAGTGAAAAAAAAGCTGTATTTGTTTAGCTCTGTAGACAGAGCTCCTGTGCAAGTAACGTTTGCAGCTCGTTGTAAATGTCCTTTCCTTGCAATCGCCATGTTGCGACGAGCGAAGCGATGTACTGGTAATACTCCGCACCCTTCTTAGACCTGAAGGTACCGATGATCTTCCGTATGAGTACCTGCTCGCTGAGATTGTTGGTTTGCTCCATCCCGGGATAGAGGAGACAGGTATACCAGTCTCCCAGGCCGTTTCTGATGTACGTTATCGGCTTCTTCAGTTCTTTGAACTGGCCGAAGTGCGCCACTAACTCTGCCATTTCGCTATCCCACGCTTCCTTCTGCTCTTTCCGATCTTCCATTGACGCGGGAGGATCTTTTCCGAGGTACTCCTTCAACGCCCTGTATCTTCCATGAATGCTCTCTGAGAGTTCAGTACCACCAAGTTTCTCACGGAATGCATCCACTTCCCGTACCAGGTGTGACCAGCAGCGTTGCAAAACCGGGAAAAAGTTGTAGGCTCGCCAGCCATCGGTTACGCCCGCGCAGGTGATCTCTGTTCCGAGGATCTCTTCCAGGACATCTCCACCCCGGGAAGGCCTGATAACCACTAATGCCTCGTCCTGAGGTGTCCTGAATGACCAGAGCCACCAGTTCTTGCCCAAAACCCTCATACCTGTTTCGTCCACGTAGATCCATGGAACGACTCTGATTCGCTGCAAGATACGTCCATATCCCTTCTTGCAAGCTGCGCTTACTCGTAAGAGGGCGTCCTGGACGCCCTTGGGAGTAAGGCTGAGGGCGTTCAGTTCACATGACACGTGAAATCACTAATCCGGCGTAATACACCGCGGAGGTTGAATTTCAACATTGCCCGGTAGACCAGGAGGTTCACGCCGAATCTACCCTCGGTGGGGTAATCTCCATGCGCGGCTTCAAACGTATGTCCGCAGGTGCGACACCGGTACTTATGCCTGTTGTACTGCACGACTTTGATCTTCGGCGGTGGTGGAATATCCTCTATCACTGTTGCTTCAACACCTACCTCCTCTGAATCTTTGCTCCCGCACGCTTCACAGTGCTCTGCGGTAACTTCCACTACCTTGTCAGGCTCACGTTTTGGTCTGGTCGCCCCTCGATGCCCTTTCGGGGCCCCGCGCTTCTTTACACCTGCTGACTTCGCCTCATCCTTGAATCGTTGCGCAGAAGTGGGTGTATGGGGATATTCATACTGGGCGAGTTTCGCTCTTAATGCAGCGTTCTCTTTTTCCAGCTCTGCTATTCTTTCTTCCAGATCCTAGCAGTAACTGCCGCTAATCGCCTGACCGCGCTACTACCCACACGCTCAAACCGTCACCCCTCAAAGGTGTACAAAAACGTGTATTTAAATATGCATCTTTTCCACTCCAGTTTTGTGGGAAACGAGGGGGGGCATTTATGGGTATCGAAAAGCTCCGGAAAGCTTATAGGACGGGGGAGCTAAACAAATACAAAAAGCTTAAATGACGAGAACAAGATGACCGGAGGTGGCTTTTTATAGCTGAGAAAGAATAAATTACGTGAGATATATTAACCGGCTGGGTAACCGGCAGGGAGAAGTGTTATGACTGCTAAAGTATCAGTTTATGAAGGGCAGATAGTTCAGGAGATAAAGGGTGTGCCGGAGGAATACTTGCCCAATCTACTCCTGATTGTTCGCTTGTTCCGCGAGAGCGTAGCATTAAAGCCCGCCGAAACCAGCTTCCGTAAAGGATGGGAAGAAGCATTAGCAGGAGATACCCTGCCAGTGTCCGAACTATGGGTGGACATTGATGCCGAGTGAGCCTGCTGAGCAGGTGCATATTGAGTATACTCCTGAGTTCAAACGCAACCTGCGGGCACTTGCTAAGAAGTACCGCCGTATACGGTCTGATGTCCAGCCAGTGATTGACAAGCTCGAAGCTGGCGAAGTCATGGGCGTTCAGGTGCCAAGAACACATTACGCTATCTTTAAGGTACGCGTGCGAAACAGCGATATTCAGAAGGGTAAACGTTCAGGCTATCGCATGATTTATCATCTCAAAAGACCGAAAAATATCATCCTCGTGACTATCTATTCCAAGCTTGACCA